>AWGX01000505.1 GCA_000495415.1 Smithella sp. ME-1
GTTGAGGAAGCCGACAATCCCGATGTGTCGGGACCAACAAAGATAGCACTTTGATTCAGAAGCGGTGTGATTATTTAGCTTGCATTCGCAACGCCCCATCCAATCTGATACAGCAACCATTTAGCATCTTATTTTCGATAATATGCAGGACCAAACTGGCATACTCATTCGGGTTGCCCAGTCTTCTTGGGAAAGGAACTGTTTTTGCTAAATCTTCCTTAACTGCCGGGGGCAAACCAGCCATCATCGGCGTATCAAAAAGTCCGGGGGCAATGGTTACCACTCTTATTCCATAATCAGCACATTCGCGGGCAACAGGCAGCGTCATTCCCACCACACCGGATTTAGAAGCACTGTAGGCCACTTGCCCAATCTGTCCGTCAAACGCGGCAACTGACGCCGTATTAATTATTACACCCTTTTCACCTTCTTCTCCGGGCGTGTTATTCATCATCTGTTCGACCGCCAGCCTGACAACATTGAGCGTTCCCACAAGATTAATCTGCATAACCTTATTGAACGATTCCAGCGGCAATGGGCCTTTTCTGCCGATGAGTTTCCCTGGATTAGCAACTCCCGCGCAGTTAATTACCACGTTTATTTTTTTGAAAGTATCAATAGCTTTTTGCACGGCCTGCCGAACATCTGCTTCACTGGTTATATCTGTTTTTGCAAATATCGCGCTCGCCCCTATAGTTGCCGCCAGTTTTTCTCCTTTATCCTCATCAACATCAATTATAACTACTTTGGCTCCTTCTTTGAACAACGCCAGAACACTGGCTTCTCCCAAGCCCGAAGCACCGCCGGTAACCAACGCCACAACATCCTTATGATTCATATTACCTCCTTAGTATTATCAAAGTATATTCGTACCAACTTTTGATAAACTGTTCAAAACAGCGATTCCTATGATAATTTTACATTATTTTAAATTAAATTTGAGGGTATCCATACCACAAGAAAACTACACCAACAAGAGATAATGTCCTGATTCCGTCATATAAAATTGATCGCGGACTGTTGGTAAATTTATAAATGTTAATTAAGATTTTTCTCTGTGTATCACACAATATATAAAGCGGAACACTACAGCAATGAAAAAACAAGGATAATTTACGGCATATTACTCTTACGCTTATGTTTCCATGAAATGTAATCCGACAGCTTCTGAATGGCCTCTTTAGGTGTATTAACGAACTCCACACCAGCGTCATAACATTCATCTTCAAATATTATTTTGATCCATTTAACTTTGCCCATAGCGCTTATCATATGCTGAAAATTTTTTAACTTGAATTCTATTTTCAACAGCGTATCAATGGGCAGAAAAATATTGGATTGAATTTTAGCACCGGAAGCAGAAACATCTTTACAAATATTATAGACAACTTTTCCTTTTGAACAATTTCTCCCCCCGGCAGCAATAGTTATGGTAATTTCGCTTTCCTCTTTAAGTCGTCTTTCCCTTCTCTTGTCGTCCATGACGATTTATTCCTTTTAAAATAAATCGTGACTCGTTTTCCTACGTCGTTTCGCTAAAAGCATAAGCGACAAAACGGCCATCATGACTCAGGCTGATATCAATGTCTGTCTTCACGCCGTCAATGTATGCTCGTGGCGGCTGAAGCTCGCCGTTTTCTTTTATCCTTTTGATTTTTATTTGATGAATATCCGGTAAAAAATGTTTAGCTAAACTCTGTGCAAGGCAAAGACGTGAAAAAAGTGATGGACTATTTTCTTTCTCGGGCAAAACTTCAACTCCGGAAATTATTTTATTCATTTCCGCTGCTTTATCAACGCCTACGCAATGAATGTAGTCGTAATTGGAGAAAAGACGGATGAAAATTCCGCCTTTCCCCGCAATTACAACTTCCCCCTCTGAACATTCCAGCCGACACCGATTAAAACTGACCTGCCATCTTCTAGGAAGGAAAGCAGTGTCAGGAAAAGTCTTTTTTATTACTTTATATGCGGTTTCCTTGCACGCCCAGAATGACCAGAGCGTTTCATCGGAACGTTCCGCGTTTTTAACAATTTCTATTTCAGCATCTGTGAGGATTTTTTTTAGAAAGCGCGAATCCCTGCTTTTCCAAATGTTCGCCGGTTCCCTCAAATCCACCACATCGTTCCCGACGCAGGGCAAAATAATTTTCCTCCATTTGCGCAAGTCTTTCTATTATCTGCCTGGAATATTCCCTTTGTGCACGCAGCTCACTTCCTTCGGTACGTTTTGGCGTGAAAACTTCCACCTGTACTGAAAATTTTTCACCCCAGGCGGGAATGGCACTGTACTTATCCTGTTTGTCTCCCCGTAAATACATGCACATTATCTTGCAGTTTTCCGCGTTCTTAATAAAACGTCCTACACCGTAGGAAAAACCTTCTTTATCCACCTGTCCGGTGCGGGAACGCCTGCCTTCCGGGAAAATCATGATGGTCCCGCCATTGTGCAGAAGATATATACATTTTTCCATAGATTCTTTCATCTTCTCGCGGGAGCCGCCACGGTTGATGGGAATACACTTGGACAGATAACACAATACTGTCAGAAAAATATTGTCTTTATAGTTGTTTCTTTCCGGCAGATTCCATGGCACTTTTTTATAATTGATTATATGCTGGCCTAAGCTGAAAATAGCGTAGCTTAAAATAAAAGAATCAATCATCGTTAAATGATTGGAGCAGATAATCCAACCCCCTTTGTGCCTCGCAAATTCAGTGGCACACCGGCGGCGGATTTCTTTCAAATCCCTAACCCGGTAAAAGAAAATTCGGGAGACAAAAAAATATAAAGGCGCGACAACTAATGCTGTAATTCGTCCTATAGAATTTTGCAGATTCAGAAATATTTTGGATTTTCTATCCATTATTTTTATCCAAGCTTTTGTTTGATAACTTTTACAGCATCACCAATTGTTCTAATTACATCAGCTTCCTCATCATCAATGCTGATACCATAAACATCTTCACACCTGATGATTACATCAACCAAACGAGCCGAATTTACTTTTAAATCATTTAAAATGTGTGTCTCCATCGTGGCCGTAGCCAATACATCCTGATTCTTGGCATAGTCTTTTAAAATGTTAACCATTTCTTCAAATATTTTCTTTTCATCCATAAAAAACTCTCCTCATAATATATTAATTTTCGTCCCACTTTTTAAAAATAATGCAGCTATTGACATCGCCAAAACCAAAACCTGCTTTAGCGATAATTTTCATTTCAGGAAATTCCAGACATTTTTGCGGAATTTTCGGCGCGAATTCTTCGATATCGGGGTGTGCGTCTTCGCTGTTGATTGACGGATGCAAAAAACCTTTGTATAGCTGTAAAATAACCGCCACACATTCTATGGCACCGGCAGCCCCCAAACAATGGCCAATCAGCGATTTTGTGGATTGAATATAGGGGAAATTTTTCGGATTTCTCTCCAACGCCTCCGCCCAGTTTTTCACTTCATAAGGATCGGCATATGTTGCCGTTAAATGTCCGTTAATGGCATCCACTGCTGCGGGATCAATACCTGCGTCGGCTACCGCTCCGCGTATGCATCGCTTTACTCCTTCGGGATTGGGAGCTGTCATGGAACCTCCCATTCTCTGCCCTCCGCAGTTGACATAACCACCGATTATTTCCGCATATATTCTGGCGCCTCTGGACACGGCTGTTTCCAAGTCTTCCAGAATAAGCATAGCGGCTCCGGAACCGGGCACAAAACCGCCTGCTGTAGCGCTCAACGGGCGCGAACCCGCCGTTGGATTATCGTTAAATTTGCGGCAAAGTACGCGCATGGCGTCAAAACCGCCCCAGATGTAAGGCGTAGCGCCTTCGGAACCTCCAGCCACCATGCGTTTGGCCAAACCCATTCTAATTCTCCAGACAGCGTCAATAATTGCTTCGTTGCCTGTAGAGCAAGCCGCGGAATTCGAGGTCACCTGATTGCCTAACCCCAACAAACCGGAAATGCGCGCGCTGGTTCCGCTGCTCATAACCTGTTCGACAACACGACTGCCTAAACGCCTTACCCGTCCTTCATTAATCGTGGGAACTATAGTATGGGCTATCGTGTCCATACCGCCTATTCCGGAACCGGCAATGACGCCCGTATCCCAATCCACAGTATTATCGTCGTCGCTATTGACATTAAGTCCGGCGTCTTTCCAGGCATCCACCGCAGAAACTGATGCGTATCCGATATTATCGTTTATAGACATAAGCTTTTCACGATCAAAATAACGTTTACGTATCTCATCGAAATTTTCCGGGATACCGGCAATCTGACAACCGAAATTCAATTCCTGTAATTTAGGAACAAAACGAATACCCGAAACGCCTCCTCTGAGTGCCTTTTCATAATCATCCAGACCGTGCGCATTGGGTGCCGCCACCCCCATGCCCGTGACAACAATTCTCTTCTTCATTTATCCACTCCTACGCCTGATAATTCTCCGAAGCAAATTATTTCACCATTTTCCTTTTCCATGGAAACACTTGCTCTGATAATATTCCGACGAAAATAAATTTTTTTACCTTTAATAATGACTCTCTCACCAGGTAACACAACTTCTTTAAATTCCACGCCGTCAGCCAGAGAAAATAAACTCATTGGCAGTTTCATCTGAGCAGGTCGTATATTCTCCCGGCGGGACAAAAGATATATGCCGAACGCAACGACGCCGGTTTGGGCCATCGCTTCAATAAGAATCACACCCGGTGTAATGGGATTACCGGGGAAATGTCCGCGATAAAAATATTCATTTTCGCGAAAACGATAAGCCCCGACTATCTTTTCATCATCAAGGCTGATTATTTCGTCAATAAAACGGAAAGGCTCTTTTTGAGGAACAAGCTCAAGAACCTCCTGCTTCAGACTGTCATCAGCCTCCATAAAGTCCTCCGTTGACATGAATTACCGAACCCGTAATGTAATTTCCTCTCGTGGCCAGAAAAGAGACAACTTCCGCGACTTCTTCAGGCTTCCCGATACGTCCCAGAATAATTTCATCCATGATTTTATTTTTAACTTCCTGGGGCAGTTCTTTGGTCATCTCCGTGTCAATGAAACCGGGAGCGACGGAATTAACCAGAATATTTCTTCCCTTGAGTTCCCGCGCCAGAGATTTGGTAAAGGCATCGAGCGCCGCTTTTTCCATCGTGTAGGGAATCTGGCCGGCGTTTCCTGTATGGCCGACAACACTGGAAATGTTGATTATGCGTCCGGCTGAATTTCGAATCATAAATTGGCGTAAAATTCTTTTTGTTAAATACCAGACACCTCTGGTAAGCACACGCTGCGCATCAAATTGTTCCACTTTCATGGAAATTATATCGGCATTGATCGATTGTCCCGCGTTGTTGACCAGCACATCAACACGCCCTACAGAATCCTTCAGCTTACCTATCAGCGCATCCACTTGTTGAATATCGGACAGATCGGCCTGAATTAAAAATCCGTCTTTTACTTCTTCGAGAAGTTTTTGAGCTCTTTCGGCACTTTTATTGTAATGTATGCCTACATGAAAACCTTCCGCCGCCAGAGCGCGGCAGCACGCGGCTCCTATTCCCGTTGCACCACCAGTAACCAAAACAACCGGTTTTTCAATCATCATTCCCTTTTCACCCTTAATCTTTTACCCTTAATCTTTTACCATTCACAATTCACTTTTCACTTTTCACTTTTCACTTTTTTGATTAAACAATTTCCCGTCCAATAATCATATTCTGCACTTCGCGGACACCTTCATAAATGTCAATAATATGAGCGTCACGCGTAAGTTTGGAAATCTCATAATCGGCAGTAAAACCATAACCGCCGTGCAGATGAAGACCTTCAGTAGAGCAGAAGATGGCAGCTTCTGCCGCCGTGTTTTTTGCCAGAGAAGCGTAAATACCTGCATCACTTGCTTTTTCCTGAATTTTGCAAATCGCTTTAAAAAGAGCCAGCTCAGCCAGTTCCACTTTTTTCCACATAGTCGTCAGCATTTCTCTGGCCACGGGAAGATCACATAATCTGTGACCAAATTGTTTTCGCTCTCTTGTATATTCCAACGTAACAGTCAGTGCCCTTCTGGCTAAACCCAATCCAATTGCCGCAACCATCGGTCGGGCATAATCCAGAACATCAATGACATATTTAAAACCAAGCCGCCTGTCTCCGATAATTTGATTCGGTCGGATAATAACATCTTCAAAAGTTACATTAGCAGTGTTGGAAAGTCTCTGTCCCAGTTTATCTTCCGGCTTGCCGATTATTATCTTCCCGCCTGCCGGCACGTTGATTTCTCTGGTGGCATTTCCGATATCGGGAATATCTTTTGACGTAACGTGTTCTACCGGGACAATAACACAGGCTATAAAATTACCTGTCGGCTTCCCCACTTTACAAAGAACAGTAAATTGTGAAGCATAAGAAGCATTAGTAATAAAACATTTGGAACCGTTTAAAACATAATTACCGTCTTCCTTCTTACTGATGAAACTGGTCATCATCGAATTATCGGAACCGGCGTTAGGTTCCGTGAGACAAAAAGAAGCCAAAATAGGTTTTTTGACAAAAGGTTTGAGAAACAATTCTTTTTGTTCGTCGGTTCCATGCAGACTGATTACAACATTGGCTAAATCGTTGCACATCGCCGAAGTGGATATGCCCGTATCGCCATAGGAGATTTCCTTAATAATCAAGGCTGATGTAATTGCATCAATTTCATAACCCTGGACAGATTCCGGAATACTCAAATTGAGAAGGCCAGTTTCCCAGGCTTTGTTAATTATGTCCCAGGGGAAAATATGACTTTTTTCCAGTTCCAAAATATGCGGCGTTATTTCATTTTTTACAAACTTCCGCACAGTATCCAGGTACGTTAATTGACTTTCACTAAGACCCAAATCCATAAATAAACCCCTTCTCTTAATTTTTATAGATGAGCTTATAAAACAACTCCTTTAATGAAAATATTTATTCAAAAAAGGAGTTTAATTTTATTACTGCCGCATTATGCGGCTACTTTTTTTTTAGGAATATTTTCTACTCCCGAACTTTTTGACGAATCGATTCCATATTTCGATCGTAAAAATTTTTCCATAGTCGAGGGATATAGAATATATGCCAGCACATCTTCATCGTTGCGGGCAAGATCACCAATCTTTTTTTTCGCCGCTTCAATTTCCGGCTCCAGATAATCAGCCGGCCTTCCGGATACCGGTTCTTGTCCGCGTTTGTAGTTTTTCAATATTTTTTTGGTTAATTCCACGTTAATCGGCATCGGCGTTTTACCGTACAAGCCAAGAACCAAATCCTTGAGCTGATTGGAAACCCGCACATAGCGTCCGAAAAGGACATTCAGCACAGCCTGTGCTCCGATAATCTGCGATACCGGAGTAACCAGAGGAGGAGAACCCATGTCTTTGCGAGTTTCCGCCACTTCCCTGTAAATTTCTCCCAGCTTGTCGAGCGCGTTCATTTCTTTGAGCTGGCCGGTCAGATTGGAAATCATGCCGCCGGGAACCTGATGAGCCAAAACTCCGTTATCAATGATTGATAGTTTATGAGTCGCTAAATGGCTGCTGTATTTCGGAGCAATACTTTCCAAATGCTCGCCCAGCTCCAGCAATTTGTGTAAATCAATTCCTGTCTCACGGGCTGTTCCCCGAAGGGCCGCAACAATCGGTTCAATGGCCGGCATCGAAGTTCTCAGCGCGAATGGCGCGAGGCATGTGTCCACAACATCAATTCCGGCTTCTATTGCCTTTAAGTAAGTCATCGAAGCCATTCCACTGGTGTAATGTGAATGCAGATGCAAGGGAACTTTTATTTCTTTTTTAACGGCGGAAACCAGATCATAAGCATCAAAAGGAGAAAGAATACCGCTCATGTCCTTAATACAAATTGCATCAGACCCCATCTGCTCCAGTTCTTTAGCTTTCTTCACAAAATATTCCAGGTTATAAACTTCCCCACCCATAGAAACATCAGTCAATGAATAACAAAAGGCCCCCTGAAACTGCTTGCCGTTGGCCTTGATTCTTTCCGCGCAGGATTCCATATTGCGGAAATCGTTTAAAGCATCAAAACAACGGAAAATATCAATGCCGATTTCGCAGGCATTATCCACAAAAGCACGTACAACATCGTCGGCATAATGACGATAACCGACAAGATTTTGCCCGCGTATGAGCATGGCAAAGGGAGTTTTTGTGATATATTTTTTCAAAATTTTCGGACGCATCCAGGGATCTTCACCCAAAAACCTGTGCATAGTATCAAAAGTCGCGCCACCCCACACTTCCATAGCGTGAAAGCCGCAGCTATCCATCTCCTCAGCGATAGGAATCATATCCTCCGTCCGCATCCGTGTCGCGTAAATCGACTGATGCCCGTCGCGGAAAGTATTATCCTGAATTTTCAGAGGATTCATTTTATTTCCTGCTTTGTCCAAAGTGTTTCCTCCTTCACGAAATTAAATCGCCTCGGTTTAGTTTAAACAACTAATTCACGCCTTTTAAAATTTTTTCTGCCGTGCTGAGCGTGGTTATCGATTGACATGTCACACCAATCGTTTTGAAAAAATCTCGCAGGGGTCTTCCCGGTCCGATTTCATAAATTTGGCCGGCTTTTTCCGCCAGCGTCTGCATATTTTTCCGCCAGTTCACTGTATTGCTGAGTTGATTAACAAGATTCTTTTTTACTTCGGCGCTGCTGTCTGTATGAAAACCTCCCATAAAGTTCGAGGTTACTTTTGAGGCATTCTGAGCGTTCAGGCTGCTGCCGAATTTTTCCAGGGTATCAGCAAAGTTATTTTCTATTGATTTCATCAAATAACTATGAAACGGAGCACTTACATTCAGACGAATAAACCGGAATGATTTCCCTGCGGGGAAATTTTCTGTCAGTCTTTTTTCCGCTTCATCAATCGCGGTGATTTCTCCGCTGATAACCACCTGATTGGTGGAATTAATATTGGCAACACCGGCATTTAGTCCATCCATCAGCTTCTTCAACATATCAACGTCTATATTTTCGGAAATAACTGCCGCCATCCCTCCAACACCAACAGGCACAGCCTCCTGCATTAACCGGCCACGCATCTGAACTATTTTTAAAGTATCAGCCAGAGGTATAACTCCTGCAGCAACAAGTGCTGTAAATTCTCCTAAAGAATGACCGCCAAAATAATCAGCAGCAAATTCATGATTTTTAGAAAGCCCCCTCAACATGGCTATTTCCGTCGTCACAATACATGGCTGTGTATACTCGGTAAGATTCAGTCTTTCATCATCGCCAAAACACATAGAAGAAACATCCCAGCCCAGAGCATCGGCAGCTTCTTCATATGTTTGACGGCATACAGAAATCTGCTCACAAAAATCCTTCCCCATGCCGGGTTTTTGCGAACCCTGTCCGGGAAAAGCAACAGCTATATTTTTATTATCACTCATCAAAAAAACTTCCCTGATTATAAGTTTTGTGAATCTACCCTAAAATAAATATAATAACAATGATAAATTGTTCGAATTTAAAGCAAAATATATACCGTTAATCAGAAATTTTTTATGACATTAAACTGATTTGTATTTATTATAATTTCTTAACATCCTCCGGAAAATAATGCTGAAAGAATACTGCCAACATGTGTAAAATACTTCGCACTGTGAATATCATTTTACCCAATTATTAGATACCTGATTTCCGTTGTTACTAACGCCAGGGATAAAACAATTATCCCCCATAAAATTTTACAAACGTACTTATATTTAACGGTACAGCAACAATTGTTTTTCTGCTAACAAAACCGCTAATGGCATTTGAAAACTATCAAAACTTTGATTTGCCTTTATGTATTTAAAAACAATAGGCTTTTTGTTTTTCAGGAAGCAACGCGAAGGGAAAAGGCCTTTAAACAATCTTTTCCCTTTATAAAAAAGTTTAAACTAAATGCAATATTAATCCTTTTTCTCTTGACAGTTAAGCATTCAATTACCTATACTCCGCGGACGAGAAAAAGAATTAATATCTATAATTCTTATCAAATAAAAAAACAACTTAGGAAGGAGAATCACGATGAAATTGGATGATATTAAGAAAGTTGCGGTAATCGGTTCAGGAGCCATGGGAAACGGCATCGCCCAGATATGTGCTGCGGCCGGCCTGAAGGCTGTCATGGTTGATATTAAGCAGGAGTTCGTTGACAAAGGCATGGCCACCGTCAACAAGAGCCTGGATACAATGGTCAGCAAAGGCAAACTCACTGCCGAAAAAAAGGTCGAGATACTTGGTAACCTGTCCACATCTTTAAGCAACGCCGAAGCAGTCAAAGACGTTCAGGTAGTTATTGAGGCAGTACCGGAAGTTATGGATCTGAAGAAAAAGGTGTTTGCCGAAATATCGGCTGCGGCTCCGGCTGACGCACTGCTCGCATCCAACACCTCTACAATGAGCATTTCCGAAATCGGCACAGTCGTGAAGAACCCAGAGCGGATTCTCGGCATGCATTTCTTTAACCCCGCACCCGTCATGAAAGGTGTGGAAGTAATTTACGCCAAGCACACCACAGACGCCAACGTTGACCTGCTCTGTGAAATGACCAAGAAGATCGGCAAAGTTCCCGTCAAAGTACTCAAGGATGCCCCCGGCTTTATCGTCAACCGCATCGGCGCACCCAATCAGGCCCTGATCAGCGCCGTTCTGGATGAAGGCAAAAGCAAAGTGGACAGCATTGACACCCTCATGAAAGTAGCCGCCGGTATGCCCATGGGCCCCTTTGAACTCGCAGATTTCGTCGGTATTGACGTTTTCTATCATACCCTTAAATATTATGCGGAGACACTTTCTCCGGAATACAAGCCCGGCAAAGTCCTGCAGAACCTGCTGGACAGCAAGAAACTCGGCATGAAAACCGGCCAGGGCATTTACACCTGGGAAGGCGGCAAGGCCAAGATCGACGCTTCCGAGCAGTCTAAGGATTTCGGCCCCATGGATTTTCTGGCCGTTCAGATCAATGAAGCCGTGCGTGTTTTGAAAGACAAGATCGCGGCTTCCGCAGCGGATATCGATCTTGGCATGGTTCACTGCATGAGAGCATTTGCCGGTCCGTTCGCTCTGGGCGCTGGCATGGATCATACTCAGTTGGCAGATATACTGAATAAGTTGCACACACGTTACGGGCTTAAGATTTTCAAACCCGAGCCTGAAATCGTGGACGGTTCCTTCAAGCAGATGAAATAGTTTTTCCTGTTTTTCTCTGATTAAGAATACGAAGTAAAAAAAACAGCCCTGAGTCAGGGCTGTTTTTTTTAATGAAACTCTTTGATAGTGAGACTCGACGACGATAGGAGTCGATAGTGGAAATCCGACGTTTTCGGGACGTAACGGAGCGGAATACACCTTAATCAAACACCATTCGAAATTATTCCGTCAAAAGCTGTGTAATATCAGTTATTATTTTACCTTTGACAAATACAATTTTAATCTGCTATGCCCATCATACAAAATTAAACTAGAAAGGGAATGAATATGGCCGATCAATTAAAATACAAAGAAATCTTTTCTCAATCCATCAATGAACCCGACGTTTTTTGGGGTAAAGCAGCGGAGAGTGTTGTCTGGAACAAAAAATGGGACAAAGTTCTCGACGACAGTAAAAAACCTTTTTACCGCTGGTTTGCAGGTGGGCAATTAAATACCTGCTACAACGCTCTCGATTATCAGGTGGAATCAGGACGGGGAGAACAAACGGCAATTATTTATGACAGCCCCGTGACAAGTACCGTTCAAAAAATTACCTATAAGGAATTGCTGGACATGGTATCAAAATTCGCCGGTGCCCTCAGTTCATTGGGCGTGAAGAAAGGCGATACAGTTATTATCTACATGCCTATGGTGCCTCAAGCACTGGTTGCGATGCTTTCGTGCGCCCGCATCGGTGCGGTTCATTCCGTTGTTTTCGGCGGATTCGCACCTAATGAACTGGCCATACGTATTGACGACGCCAAACCTAAAGTTATTATTTCTGCCTCCTGCGGCATCGAAGGGAAAAAGACCCTTCCTTACAAACCACTTTTAGACGAAGCAATTAAAATAGCTTCACATAAACCGGAGAAATGCGTCATTTATCAGCGCCCGCAGGTTAACGCAGATATGATAGCATCACGAGATCTGGATTGGAACGATCTGATGAAAGACGCTAAAGCTGTTCCCTGCGTAACCGTTGCTGCTACCGATCCTCTTTATATCCTTTACACTTCGGGAACAACCGGCAAACCCAAGGGTGTAATGAGAGATAACGGTGGCCATGCTGTCGCCCTGAAATGGTCGATGAAATACATTTATGACATGAAACCGGGTGAAGTTTACTGGGCGGCATCAGATGTCGGCTGGGTTGTCGGTCATTCCTATATTGTCTATGCTCCGCTGCTTTACGGCTGCACCACTATCGTTTACGAAGGAAAACCGGTAGGCACACCCGATCCGGGAGCTTTCTGGCGCGTTATTTCCCAGCACGATGTCTCCGTTTTATTCACCGCGCCCACAGCTTTCCGCGCCATCAAGAAAGAAGACCCCAAAGGCGATTATCTGAAAAAATATGATATCAAATGCCTCCGATATCTGTTCCTCGCGGGCGAGCGGCTCGATCCCGACACATATCACTGGGCAAGCGATATGCTGAAGATTCCCGTAGTGGATCACTGGTGGCAAACGGAAACCGGCTGGCCCATTGCTGCCAACTGCATGGGCACAGAGAAATTCCCCATCAAAGCGGGTTCACCGACAAAACCGGTTCCCGGGTATAATGTGCAAATACTCGATGCCGACGGTAATCAACTTCCCAACGGTGAAGAAGGTTCTGTGGTCATAAAACTTCCCATGCCTCCGGGATGCCTGCCCACACTGTGGGAGGATGACAAACGATATCTGGAATATGTAACGGAAAGACCGGGCTATTATGTAACCGGTGACGGCGGACGCTTTGATGAAGACGGCTATATATATATCATGGGACGCATTGACGATGTCATCAATGTTGCCGGACATCGTTTGTCCACCGGCTCTATGGAAGAAATTGTTTCCAAGCATAAAGATGTGGCGGAATGCGCTGTCTTTGGCGCTGAAGACCAGTTAAAGGGTCAGGTTCCCGTGGGATTCGTAGTGTTGAAGGCCGGTGTGGACCGCAATCCGGACGACATAATAAAAGAACTTGTCCAGATGGTCCGCAATGATCTCGGAGCGCTGGCCTGCTTCAAGGAAGCCGCTGTGGTCAAGGCTCTGCCGAAAACACGATCAGGGAAAACCCTTCGCAGCACCATGAGAAAAATAGTTGACGGTAAAGATTACGTCGTGCCTTCCACAATTGATGATCCTTCAACCTTAGATATTATCGCTGAAGCAGCCAAAACCATCGGCTACGGTAAAAAATAATTTTTCTAAGTTTATGATTGCGCGTCCTGTAACTCAGGACGCGCATTTTTTACCTCTTTTTATCTGCTACACAAGTTCCTAAACATTACTTTCTGCAAGTGTTAATTAAAATAACATTACTTTTATAGTAGATTTCAAATGCAGATTGTAATAAAATTAATCAATCAATTTTAACAGGGTAATGTTTTAATCATCTTTTAATTTTTGAGAGGAAAGATTAACGTGACCGGAATTTTGAATAGTTTCAAAAGGTTTTTCAAACGTCGACAGTTTCAGCGATATTATGTCAAAGATGGTACATTAGTCGTCATATCACCTGACAATGCCAAAAATCTGGAACAAAAAGTTGAACTCATAGACATAAGCCGTGGGGGCATGGCCTTCATTTACAAGGGATCCCCGTCTGACATTGCGGCATCAGGTCTACTAAAACTGCTGACAAAGGATCAACCATACAGCAAAGAGGGTATTCCATTTGGTACTGTTTGCGACATTCCAATTTCCGGGAAAATACAAAAACAAGAACAATTCCGGCGACGAAGCGTGAAATTCAAGTGGTTGGGATTCTATGACGAGTTTGCTCTGACGTACTTTATCGATGAAGTAAAAATTTGTGAAAAATAAATCATTATGAAAGTTGCATTCATATCGTAATTTATACTATCAATATTTTTCAAGTTTGTTTCTTTGCAGGTGAAGTTTAAAGTTCTTAAGTGTTGAGTGCCAAGACAT
>AWGX01000506.1 GCA_000495415.1 Smithella sp. ME-1
AGGTAAATGTATAAACGCAACTTTAGGCCAGCGAATAACTAACAAACCGCCGCAAATAACAAAAACGATAAATAGAAAATGTGCCAGAACTATTAAGTCGGCAAGTAAGCTGTGCACATCCACTCCCGAATATTAAAGAGGAATGTTGTTGTGTTTCTTGGATAGCCGTGTTTCTTTTTTATCTTTCAGCGCATCCAATAATGCCACAATTCTTTTTCGTGTATCGCACGGAGCAATAATTTCTTCGATAATGCCCAGAGAGGCCGCAAAATAAGGATTGCTGAATTGATCTTCATAGGCGGTTACAAGCTCAGCTTTTTT
>AWGX01000507.1 GCA_000495415.1 Smithella sp. ME-1
CACCTCCGCCAGCGGAGGACATTAGGCGGATGTCGTCACGGTACTTGATGGGACGATTAAATAAGATTTTAATTAATCCGATTCAGCTCATTTGTAAAACTTGTTCTTCATTTCCGTATTTACGAGATCTTTTGCTTCTTCAACCGCTTTTTCAACGGCAGCGATGACATCGGGTTTGATGTCAAAAAAGAAACCATTATCATTGCAGATCTTTTTGATCCTTTTCATCTCGGACATCAGAGGCGCAGGTATACTGACCCTTAACAATACGTTTCTGAATTCTTGCTTTTGTTCTTTCTTAAAAACGGCCATATTCCACCCCCAAATACTTTATTCCAATCTAATATAACAGCGTCTGTTGTGTTTATCAATAAAAAAAACATACTTTATAGCATTTATTATTGCTTTTTATATCGACAAGGCAAGAAGCCATACAAGGAAGTGAATAGTGAAGAGTGAATGGTGAAAAGAGAGAAAAAAAGAGGATTGGAGGGTTGGAAGATTGGATTCCCGATCGGGGTCGGGAATGACGTAACCTTCATCCGCCCTCAATCCCTCCCCTGAAGGGCGGGAAGATTTATATTGTAGAGTTTTTAGAAAATATTCAAAAGCCCGCAATCATCTGTCCGGGTATACCAAAATAAGTCGCTCCTGCCGGAATATTTCCTTTAACAAACGTTCGCGCGCCGATTTTAGCGCCAGCACCGACAATCGTGCCCGGCGCAATAATCGCATGACTTCCAAGAAACACGCCTTCTTTTAAAACCGCTTCTTCTCCTATGGCGGAAAACGCACTGACTGTCACTCCCTGTTCAAAATGCGCGTTAACACCAATAGCGGAAGATCCGAGAATGACAGAAAAAGCGTCCACGCACACGCCCGGGCTAATCAGAACATTTGTGGCAAGGATACAACCGGGGCCGATACGCGCAGACGAAGAGACAATAGCGCGGGGATGAACAAACGTAGTAAATATCCCTCCCCTGTTGAGAACTTTTCGACAAAGCGACAGCCGGGTCTTTGGATCACCAATAGCACAAATTAAAAGTTCTTCACCTTTAAAATCATAAGACAAAGGGTCGCCGACAATGGGAACTTCGCATTTATAATTATCCAAAACATCCGGCATGGAATCCAGGAAAGCTTTTATCCGCCACGCCCGCTTTTCCGGAGCTACAAGAGACGCCCACACCAGGACTTCACGCCCAAAGCCACCCGCACCGATAATATAAAGATCCTTTTTGTTCTCCATAATGATGCTTTATGTCAAAAGCTCAGGGTCCACTTTCTTCGCCGGAACGCCCCATACACACGTTCCCGGAGGAACATCACGGGCCACGACGCTTCCCGCGCCGACGCAGGCAAAGTCTCCTACTTTTCGGCTGGGCAAAACGACAACGTGCGGATGCAGAAGAACTCCGCTTCCGATCTCGGCACAACCTGTTATATCACAATGCGTACTGATCGTTGACCAAGAACCGATTTTCACGTCATGTCCGAACCCGGTAAATGAGCAGACCGTAACGAAATCGTGAAATAAAACATCGCTGGTAAGTTCAGTTCGAGGGGAAAGGATGCAGCCTTCGCCGATGCGATTGCGCCGTGAAGTTTGCCGGACAGTCGGATGTAAAAAACTCTGAAAGATGCCGCCTTTTTTCTTAATCATTTCACACGATGCTAATTTCTCGCGGGGATCCAACAGGGCACACAAGAAAACATCATGCTTCTGAGGAAAATAATTACCGGCCTCGCCAAGACAGGGAAGATCGAGCGACACAGCCGAATCCGCAACACCGGATGTGGACAGATAACCCTTCAGACTGGTGTCTGAAGAAAGACCAACCTCTGTCACCCACTCCAGAAGTTCACGCGCAAAAAACCCATCGCCGAGAATAATCAGGTTTTTCATCATAAGAATCCAGCCAGGCAACCTCCGTCGACCACTAATGATGTCCCGGTGATCCAACGGCCCGTTTCCCTGCTCAACAGAAACGCGATCGCGTAAGCAACATCCCTTGCCTTCCCCAGATTTAAAGGATGTAAACTTCTCAAATGCGCAATCTGCTCTGTTGTTGACGATTCGATCAACCGTTGCGCCATTTCCGTTTCAACAAGCCCCGGAACGACCGCGTTGACACGAATATCCTCACGGGCTAACTCAATGGCCATGCAACGACACGCTGCCTCCAAACCTGCTTTGCTGGCAGAATAGGCGATCTTACCCGGCATACCCATCATGGCACCTATAGAAGAAATGAAAACAAGACTGCCCGGTTTCCGGCAAATCCCTTTTTGCCGATAGCTTTTGGCAAGATTGATAGCTGCTTTTAAATTGATGTCGATCGTTTTTTGAAATTTTATTTCTGTCAGAAACTGCAAAGGCTCTACATCTCCAATCCCCGCGCTGTGAACAGCGCCGTCCAACGGTCCCGTTGCAAGCACGACCCGCTTGAGCCAGGCGGGTATTTCGGCCGTGTGTGATAAGTCCATAACTTCGATATGGGAAGGCTTTGATAACTTCGCGGCAGTTTTTTCTAATTCATCCTGCCTTCGCCCGGTCAGGACCAGCGAAGCGCCGAGCTCATCAAGAACGATCGCCGTTTCCCTGCCGATCCCTGAAGAGGCACCTGTCACAAGATAACGGCAGCCGGTCAGATCCATCGGATTTTTCGTCATAAAGCCTCCTGATCGATTCCGTCAGCACCAACCAGGGTCACCTCCGGCATAACCATGGGACCGAAAGCGCAGGTCACAGCACCCCATGAATAGCCAACGCCAAACCCGCCCAAAAGCAATTCCATTCGCCGGCTGCGTAATTGTTCCCGGAGACAGTGGATCATCGTGACGGGGATCGATGCGGAGCTGGTATTGCCATATTCCCCAAGGCTGAGGGGAAATTTTTCCGCAGGTATTTTCATGCGTTTCGCAAGATGTTCAAGCATAAATTTATTGGCCTGATGCAAGACAACCGAATCGATATTTCCTATCGTCTTTTCCGAAGCGGCAAGCACCCGCTCAATCATCCGCGGCACTTCTTTCAACGTAAAAGCAAATATCTCGGCACCGTTCATATATAACTCTTCCTGGCTCCGGAAATTGCCTTTGTCGTCGGGAAGACTCAATCTCGTTGACTCGTTCGACGGATTGCGCGCGCCGCCCGCCGGAATGATCAGATTTTTCGCGCCCCGCCCGTCCGTACCCATAACAAAAGTAAAGGTATCGCCTTCCTCCGATCGCTCAATGATCGTTGCCGAACCGGCATCGCCAAACAGCAATCCGACGGAACGGTCTTCCGAAGATGATTTTCGTGAGGCATCGCCGGAAAGAAACAATATCCGTTTCATCCCGCCGCCGGCAATCAAGGAACAGGCCAGCCAAAGGCCGTAGACATATCCCGAACAACCCAAGTTGACATCAAATGCCGCGCACTCGGTCGGGAGCTCTAATCTTCTCTGTATCAATGCCGCGGTACACGGAAGTCGGTAATCCGGATTTTGAGAAAGAAAAATAACGGCATCGATTGAACCGGGCGTCCAATTCCCTTCCTCGAAAAGCCTTTTCGCGGCCGCGACGCAAAGGTCCGAACAGCACATCTTGGGCAAAGCAATGTAACGCTTTTGAACTCCCGTATTTTTAACAATCTCTGCAACGACCTCCTCCCCAAATTGTTCGTTCCATTCTGAAGGATAGCGCACATGATCAGGGACTGCCGCTGCCACCCCCGCAATACGAATGCCTGATATTTGAGCAAGACCCATGCTTACTCCCCTTTAATCCCGGAACTAACAATCGTCAGAAGATCGCCAATGGTTTTGCATCTTGCGATATCCTTCGGAGACGGAGCAAATCCCATGGATTCATCCACCATGGCCATAAATCCCACAATGATAAGAGAGTCCCACCGGGCAGTTTCGCCCAAAACGGTTTTTTCGGTGAATGTACCGCTTTCCGCCTCGGTAAGTTCCTCCAGTTTTTCAATAAACTCTTTTTTTGTCAATTTTCCCTCCATAGAAATAACACTCTGGTAACGCTGTCAATAGGAGACCTGTAATATAACACGGCGTTTCATTAAATCCTTTTTTTAATAGAATTCAAGAAATAAATTTAAAAAGAATGTGAAGAGTGAATGGTGAGAAGAACAGAGGATTGGAGGATTAGAGGATTGCCACAACAAAATAAAAATACTTCCACCCCCTTAATCCCCCGCCAG
>AWGX01000508.1 GCA_000495415.1 Smithella sp. ME-1
TGCGAATTGTATAATCAATCAAAGCTTTTCGTACATTGTGGCGTTGCCGGCCAGAATGACCGCGGCCCGTTGGAAGCAATGGCCTGTGGAACGCCTATCACCTTATCGAATGAGCAATTCCATAGTCCGGCAATCAGGAGCGATCATACTGTATTTTCGTTTCATTTCGATGTCGATAATCCGGCGCAGGCGGCAAAGCAAATCGATTTTGCCTTGCGTGCTTCTTCCATATTCCCTTCTTTTAATGAAGGAACACGTGATTATTTTGATGTTACGCATGGCATCGAAGCAATCTATCCGCAATACGCAGCCTTATTTAACCGAATTTTTCAAACTCCACACAAGGAACGCCAGAAGTGGTTCGATCTGCTTCTGGGAAAGGAAATATCATGGCACTAAAACATCCGATCATGACTAAAACAGCTTTAAGGGATTACGAAATAGGAGATTACACATATGGCGTACCAAAAATTATCGGAAAAGGAAGTCTTACAATTGGTAAATTTACCTCAATTGCCGATGATGTCACCATTCTTTTCAATGTCGAACATCGGCACGATTGGACGACAACTTACCCCTTTTCCGCACTTTTCGCCGACGCCCAACACATCGCAGGACACCCTCGAGATAAAGGACCTATCATTATCGGAAATGACGTATGGATTGGTCATAAAGTTACCATCATGTCAGGAGTTACGATTGGCAATGGCGCGGTTATCGGAGCAAATGCGGTTGTTGCAAGAGATGTCGATGCTTATTCTGTGGTTGCCGGAAACCCCGCCGTCCATAAAAAATTCCGATTCGATGAATCGTGGTGTGACTATTTACAGCGGAAGTTAAAATGGTGGGAGTTTCCGCTGGATAATATTCTCGCCCATATCGAAGATATTCTCAAGCCTCCCGGCGAACATCTTTTTGGTCTGCGCAAAACAATTGAGGAAGAAATAGAAGCGGAAAGGAAAAGAAAGGAGGCTGAGCAGAATGAAGAGTCTTGAAATTACTTATCCGGAAAGATTCTTTGCAAGAAGATCTGGCATTGCCTGGCGCTCGGAAGTGTTGTGTCCGGTCATCATGGATATTCTGCAGCCAAAAAGCGTTATCGATGTCGGCTGCGCGATCGGAGATTTTGTTAAATGGTTCAATGACCACAAAATCGATTCTGTCGGCATTGAAGGTTCCCAGGGCGCGCGGAAATATGCCATGACCGATAAAATCATCTATCATGACCTACGCATTCCGATTCTTTCGCCTGTTAAAGTTGACCTGGCCATGTCCATCGAGGTTGCCGAACACATTGAACCGGAATACGCGGAAATCTACGTTAAAAACCTGACTATGATGTCCAATAATCTGCTTCTGACAATCGCCGGTCCCGAACAGAAAGGACATTCTCATGTCAACCTGCAACCAATAGAATACTGGGATGACCTTTTCTTCAAGTTCAATTTTAGTCGACGAAAAATAATCGAATCAAAATTCAAAGGCGCATTGCATCTGCATCGGGCAAACAGATGGGTCAATGCGATCACTAATAATCTTTGTTTTTATCAAGGAGGCAGCCAATGAAAACACCAGCAGAATATAGGGAAATGGAATTTATCGAATTATTTATTGCTCTGGCCAGATTATTCAAACCGAAAGTCTATGTCGAGCTTGGCACAAAGAAAGGTTACACGCTAAGGCGCATGGCTGATTATGTCGAAAAAGCAATCGGCATCGATTTTAATCATCTGAATCTCGGCATCAACAATGTAACGCATATACAAAGTACAACACTTGAGTATGCCGAATCTTTAAAAGGCCGTGAACCTTTTATAGATATGCTTTTCATCGATGCCGATCATTCTTCGTTGCATGCTATGAACGATGTTATCGCATACTTGCCTTATGTCAAAAACGGTACCGGTCTGATTCTCATGCATGACACTCACCCGATCATACCGGAATTGCTTGCTGATGGATATTGCCATGATGCATGGCGCGCAGCTGACGATCTTTGGCATCTAACAAGTGCAATTTATCTGGAAATCGTCACGCTGCCCGGACCATGGGCCGGACTTTCCATTCTGCGAAAACGCGGAGATCATCATTTATCCTGGAAATCTCAGGAGGTCATGAATGAACTATAAATCACCGGATATTCTAATTGATATTACAATGACTGCCGTGCGCCGTCCGGAAACAATAAAGCGAACGTTGAATTCGTTTTACCGGAATATGCTCGCGCCGATCATTGATAAATGCCGTCTTATTGTCAATATCGATCCGATCGGTGATGACATGGCCTCGCATGATATCTGTGAAATTTTTTCAGCGTACTTTAAGCACTACATGGTTAACATGCCGACGGAATCATCATTTCCTAAAGCCTTTCAATGGACATGGCTGCGATCTGATGCACCATGGGTTTTTCATCTGGAAGATGACTGGGAACTACTCAATGAAATCCCCATCGACTTTATGATGGCACTCATGGAAAATTTTCCGCAATTGGCTTCCTTGCGCCTGCCATTTTTTAACGCTGCAGCAACAACA
>AWGX01000509.1 GCA_000495415.1 Smithella sp. ME-1
CGCGACTATTTTAATTTATATACCCTGAGAAACGACTCTTTTCAAAATTTGAACATTCCCGTTAAAATATTCATTGCAGAAGACGACCCTGTAGTTCCATATGAAGACTATTGCAAATTAGAAGAAAATGAATTTTTAAAGATATCAAGACAAAAATTCGGCGGTCATTGTGGTTTTATCGATTTATTTCCTTTAAGATGCTGGTATAATCAAAATATTGCAGAAATTATAAATTAATATTTCAGGACATTTATGGATTTGTCTCTCTTCCACCAAAAAGATATCTTCCCTCGTTTTGTGACTGATAAATTAACCAGGGTGGCTGTCGATTATAAAGAAAAATATAATTCAAACAAAGATGCTAATCAAAACGGTTCATTTCTTCGTCAGGCCGGGGTAGTTTTGTTACTTAACTACAAATCAAATCAGGACAAGCCGGAATATGTTTTCCAACTGATAAAACGATCGGATAAGGTTTCACAAGCCGGCGATATCAGTTGCCCGGGGGG
>AWGX01000510.1 GCA_000495415.1 Smithella sp. ME-1
CGAGGACAAGCTTCGCGGGAATGACAGATTTTAGGTGCTTATTTGTTTCAACCCTTCAATGATGAAGACAAATTCATCCTCGGCAACAGTGCGCAGGTCGAAAAGGATTTCGTCTTTATCCACCCGGGCGATTACCGGCACTTCGAGTGTGCGCAGTTTTCCCTCCATTTTGGTTGCCGACAGCTTCTTGTTTTTGATGGCAACTAAAACAGTAGGAATCTGCTGCGTAGGCAAAGAGCCGCCGCCGGCTGCCGCGAAATCCTCGTGCAGAGAATATTTCAGGGAATCAAATTTCTCCTTCTGCAATTTCTCAATTAATTTTTCAGCACGTTTTTTGACGGCGGCGACGGGCTCGGTCAATGCCTTCAAGGCTCTTAATTTTTTAACCGCCTCGGCAGGATTGAGATAATGCATTAATGTTGCTTCCAGAGCGGCCAGCGTAAATTTGTCGATGCGCAGGGCACGGTTCAAGGGATTCTTTTTAATCTTTGCTAAAACTTCTTTTTTGCCGACGATGATTCCCGCCTGCGGGCCACCCAGCAGTTTATCGCCGCTGAACGTGACCACGTCAACGCCGGTGGCCAGTCTTTCACGAACGGTCGGTTCGTGCTGAAGGCCGTATTGATCGAGATCAATCAAACATCCGCTGCCAAGGTCGTCCATAACCGGAATGCCGCGGCTTTTTCCCAAGGCCACCAAGGATTCGATATCCGCTTCTTCGGTAAATCCAACGATGCGGAAGTTGCTGGTGTGTACTTTCATGATCAGGCCGGTGTTGGCATTAATGGATTTTTCGTAATCGCCGAGACGCGTGCGGTTGGTCGTGCCCACTTCGCGAAGTTTTGATGCGCTTTTATGCATAATTTCCGGGATGCGGAATTCGCCGCCGATTTCAATGAGCTCACCGCGGGACACAATGGCCTCTTTCCCCTCGGCCAGCGTGTTGAGCACCAGCAAAACAGCCGCGGCATTGTTGTTGACAATCAGCGCGTCTTCGGCTCCCGTGAGGGCGCAGATCAGCGAACCGACGTGATCATAACGCTGGCCGCGTTCACCTTTCGCCAGATCGAATTCCAGATTGGAATAGCCTTTCCCGACGTCCACGATTCTTTGCAGGGCTTCCGGGCAAAGCGGCGCTCGTCCCAGATTGGTATGCAGAATAACACCGGTGGCATTGACCACACGGCGCAGGCTGTAGCGGTATAAACTCTTGATGGACTTTTCCACCTCTTTGGCGACGGTTTTCGCATCGGGACCGAATTCCGCAGGAAGCTTCTTTTTGGCGTTGACGATTTTATCGCGAAGGTACTGCACAATCCTGCGGCAGGTTTCCTTGACGATTTCGCGTGGTGCAAGCTCATAGATATTCTGCTTTTCCAGAATCAAAAGAACCTCGTCAATTTTCGGCAGCTTTTTCAACATTTCTTTTCTTAAATCATCCATAAAAAGTCCTTTTTGATATTCACTTCTTCTTTGTCATTGCCCAGCTCTTTGCCCGGCGTATGCAGGGTGACTGGGTAATCCAGTTTTTTCTAAAGTGTCGAACCATTTTTAGAATTCCTGGATTCCCGTGTCTCGCTCATGCTCGCACGAGAATGACAATCTATCTTGTCATTGTCCAACTCGATTGGGCAATCCAGTTTTGTTTTTTTTCTGGATGCCGGATCAAGTCCGGCATGACATAGATCTGTTTCTATTCAATAATTAATTTTGTATTTGCTTCAATCCTTCAACAATGAAACTAAACTCATCTTCGGCTACGGTCCGCAAATCAAAAAGGATTTCGTCTTTATCCACGCCCGCGATTACCGGCACGTCGAGCTTGCGCAGTTTTTCTTCCATCTTGCTGGCGGTCATATTTTGATGCCCACCAAAATCTAAATGAGCCCGGCCAGGAATCTTCCGGCTGAAAGAATCCTTCCCCCCTTCTCCAACAGGTCAACGTTATCCTTTTTTACGACTTGATAAATATAGGGAATGGACAGCCTGTCACGGAAATAGAGAAGGTTCGGGGATAAAGCCGTATCATTTAGTTTTCCTTCAACGGCAAACCAGGGCTTGCCGTCAATGGTCACGAGAAAATCCACTTCCCGTTTATCCACATCTCTTAGATAATAAAGTTCCGCCCTGTAGCCTTCATGATCGGTGATGAAATGTACGAATTTCAGAAGGTGTGAGGCTATCAGATTCTCGAAACGGTTGGCTTCATTCTCCACCTCAGACCAGTCCCAGAGATAAAGCTTCGGTTCTTTTTTAAGTGAACGGATTTTCTTTGACGTGTACGGGTAAATTCGGAAGTGATAATAGAATGCTTCCAAAATATCCATCCAATGGGTAACTGCGCGATGGCTGACTTCAAGGTCTTCCCGGATGGAGTTGAGCGACAGGCTTGACCCGACTTTTGCCGGCAGGATATCGCTTAAGAGCTTCATGTTGCCGATATCGCGAATTGCTTCTATATCCTGAATGTCTTCCCGGAACATCCGTTCGATTTTTTCATTATGCCAGCGCCTTAGCTGTCTTGGATTCTGTTTGGTGAATGGTTCGGGAAAACCTCCGAAGGTATCAAGCGCACTCAGGGTATCCTGATAAAAATTCCGATCCAGTGTTAACTGGCCAAGTACTGAGTACGTGCCGGATACACCCTCAATTTCAGCCAGCGTGAAGGGGTGCAGGCGGTAGTAATGATACCTTCCCTGCAGAGAGTCGCCGCCTCTTCTGTAAAGGTCAAGCCGCGCGCTGCCGGTAACGAGAAACTTGAATGCCTCTTTATGTTTATCGTATTCTCCCTTTATAAACCTCTTCCACTGCCTGTACTTGTGAATTTCATCAAAGATGAGGAGTTGGGCATCACCCGGCCATGTTGCGGCCATGATCGTCTTTCGGTCGGCTCGGCTGTCCCAATTGAAGTAGGCAGGATTTTTGAAGTGCGTGCCTACAAAACTCCGGCAGAGTGTAGTTTTCCCCACCTGGCGCGGCCCGCCCAAAAAGACCATCTTGTCTTTCAGATCATCCAGAATGTACTGTGTAAGGTATCGTTCTTTCAGCATGCGCGTATTATACATGATTTTTGCCTGAAAGCAAAATAATTAGCGTATATTTTTGCCTTTCGGACAAAAGAATTTTATTCTTTCTGGAAAGTAAGGTCAGCTAAATGCTTGGTCAAATTTGTATTGGATTTCTGCCGTTGACCAGCATGTCGCCTTCTTCGATGGCGTACTTGACCTGCGAACGGGAAAGCGCCGCCTCGCTTTGCGCAAGATATATATCCAGCCTCTGCCCGCTCTGGCTTTTATCTATCATAAATATTATTTTCCCGATTGTTCTGTTGAACTGACCAAATTATTACTCCGGCAAATTAATCATTATTAAATACACAAATAATGTCATTCCCGCGAAGGCGGGA
>AWGX01000511.1 GCA_000495415.1 Smithella sp. ME-1
CCGGCATGCGCCGGACTTCGCCGACAGGAACATTCGGGCATGACAAAAGATAGAAAGGAGGGATCTTTTTATGTTGTTTGATAAAACTATTGCCGTTGTTGTTCCCTCATATAATGAAGAGAAACAAATCGGGCAGGTTTTGGAAACAATTCCTGATTTTGTTGATCGCATTATTGTCGTCAACGATTGTTCCTCAGACCGCACAGCCGCCATCGTCTTAGATTATATCAGCAGGCAGCACTCTTCTCCGACAATCATAAAAAATAATACCATTGATAACAGCAAAAACAAGTACAACAGAGCTGAAAGTCTGCTCAAAGCAAAACAGGAAAGCGACATCAAATATTTTATTCCTTCCGAGATTGCCAATGCCCATCCCGAATCCGACCGCATCATTTTAATCAACATTTTAATAAACGGCGGTGTGGGCTCAGCTATCGCCCGTGGTTATAAATGGTGTCTGGACAACAATATTGATTGTACCGCTGTTATGGCCGGCGATGGTCAGATGGACCCGGCGGAACTGGAGAAAATCTGTCTGCCGATTATAAATGAAGATATTGATTACGTAAAAGGCAACCGTCTTATTCATGGTGGCGCGCGCCTGGTCATGCCCAAAACCCGCTATTTCGGCAACTCCATTCTTTCAATATTAACTAAAATCGCTTCGGGCTACTGGCATGTCTCCGATACTCAAACGGGCTATACGGCAATTTCTCTTTCTGCTTTGAGCGCGATCAGACTTCATGATATTTACAAAAGTTACGGGATGCCCAATGATATGCTGGTGAAGTTGAACATTGCTTTCTGCACTTTAAAGGAAGTTAAGATCAAACCGGTTTATAATATCGGCGAAATGTCCAAAATGAACGTGGCCAAGGTGATCCCGCGTATTTCCTTGTTGCTCTTTAAATCATTTTTCAAGCGGTTATGGGTCAAGTATTTATTTCGCGATTTTCATCCTCTTTTTCTGCTTTATCATTTCGCCTTTTTTTTAGGCATTTTTACTATTCCCTACGCCCTGAAAATTATCAACATTACTATTTCCGGAGGCTCGGTTTCACCGGCAACCATGCTCGCCTTCTTCTTCCTGTTTACCAGCAGTTTCCAATCTCTTTTATTCGCCATGTGGATGGATATTCAGGATAATGAAAGACTTTACAAAACATGACCGATTTTTTGGGGAAAAAATAAATTATGACTACTAATAAAAAGAAACCTTATGTTGCCGTAGTGGGAGCGGGAAACTGGGGGAAAAATTTAATCCGTAACTTCTTTGAAATAAACGCGCTGAAAGTTATTTGCGATAAAGATAAAGCATCTCTAAAACAAATGCAGAAGCTTTATCCCTCCTGTGACTTTTCCGCCTCGCTTGCTGACGTTCTTTCCCGGGATGACATTTCCGGTGTTGTTGTCGCCACGCCGGCGGAAACTCATTTCGCTCTGGCTCAAAAAGTACTTCAATCGGGTAAAAATGTTTTTGTTGAGAAACCTCTTACTCTTTCAGGAAAAGACGCAGCTGAACTGATTGCCCTGGCACATAAAAATAACCTGGTTTTAATGGTCGGACATCTTTTGCAGTATCATCCTGCCTTTGTTAAATTAAAGCAGCTGGCAAAAGAAGGACAGCTGGGCCGCATTAATTACATATATTCACATCGTCTGAATCTGGGGAAAATCAGAAGAGAAGAAAATATACTCTGGTCTTTCGCGCCTCACGATATTTCGATGATTCTCGCTCTGGCCGGCGAAGAACCGGAAAGCGTCATTGCCACCGGTGGCAATTATCTGCATAAAAAAATTGCCGACGTCACGACAACTCATCTGGATTTTTCTTCCGGTCTGAAGGCCCATGTTTTTGTTTCCTGGCTGCATCCGTTCAAAGATCAAAAACTGGTTGTTGTCGGTGATCAGAAAATGGCTGTGTTTGACGATACCCTGCCCTGGGAAGAAAAACTGCTCATCTATCCGCATCATGTGAATTGGGAAAATAACGTTCCCGTGCCGACTCAAGGAATTCCGGAACGCGTTTCCATACCCTATGCCGAGCCGCTCAAAGTCGAATGCGAACACTTTATTGATTGTATTGAAAAAGGGAAACCAGCTTTAACCGGTGGCGAGGAAGGATTACGCGTGCTGAGAGTTTTAAATGCTTCTGAACGTTCACTCAACGAAAACGGATTAAGAATAACTTTAAAAAATGATTCCGGTTTAAATCTGCGAAATAAAGAAAACTACGATGTTCACCCCACTTCACAAATCGATGATAATGTAAAAGTCGGCGCAGGAACAAAAATATGGCATTTTTCTCATATAATCGGGGGCTCTAAAATCGGTAAAAACTGTTCGATTGGCCAGAATGTTGTTATTGGTCCCGAAGTTAAAATTGGCAATGGCTGTAAAATACAAAACAACGTATCTGTTTATAAAGGTGTGACCCTTGAAGATTATGTTTTCTGCGGCCCCTCCGTCGTTTTTACGAATGTTATTAATCCCCGTTCTGAAATTAAAAGAATGTCGGAAATTAAACCGACATTAATAAAAAAGGGCGCTTCCCTTGGCGCTAATTGCACTATTGTCTGCGGCCACACCATCGGCAGTTACGCTTTTATCGCGGCGGGCGCAGTAGTTACCAGAGATGTCCCTGATTACGCTTTAATGATGGGCAACCCGTCGCGGCAAAAAGGCTGGCTGTGTCAGTGCGGCAATAAGCTGAACAGTAAATATCACTGTCCACAGTGCGGCAACAAATATAAGATGAAAGGAAAACTTTTGAGTCAACGGGATTGATTAAGTAAACTTTTTAAATTAGCTGTAAACATTTATAATGTTTAATTTGAAAGCTAATCTCAGAATGTCCCTGCATATTTTAAGACGGAAAGGAACCGCTAATATTTTTCCCCACGGCAGACCGAACTTATCAATTAACTTATTTCTTATCAACCAGCATTCCGCTTCTTTCTCCGCATATCTGAACATTCTATAACGTTCTTTTTTCGGGAAATCATTTGTGTCAAATTGCACACCAATATCATCTGTGCATTCATTGTGCGTGAGGACATAATTGTAAGTATCGAAATATAAATTCGCGTTTTCCTCCACCCACTTTTCCAGTCTTGTCGTGGGATAAGCAACAATCATTGAATATCTCGGTATGTATATATTATTTTCCTTGAAAAATTCAATCGACTTAAGGACTTTTTCCACACTGTCCCCTGGAAGGCCAACGAGAAAGAATGCTTTGGATATAATACCTGCTTCGTTAACCGCTTTAATGGCCGATTCGATGTGGTCAATAGTTTCCCCTTTCTTTATAAGTTTTAAAACATCCTTATCAACGGATTCGATGCCCATTGCCAGAAGTTTACAGCCTGCTTTTTTCATAAGTCTGGCGATCTCCGGGGTCATCTTATCGGCTCTTATTCCCTGTGGACAGTCCCATTCAATCTGTAGATTTTTTTCAATCAGCAGATTACAGAAATCAATAACTCTTTGTTTGTCAAAATTAAAAGTATCATCGGCAATCGTAAATATTTTTGTATTAAACTTTTTCATATTCAATTCTATTTCCCGCACAAGGCTTTGTGCTGACCTGGGTCTATATTTCCGACCGTGAATCAAATACGAACAACAGTAACTGCAATCATAAGGACATCCTCTGCTTGTAAAAAGAGGTAAAGTCAGGTTTTTCCCAACTCTGTATTTATCAAGAGGAAACAACTCAAAATCAATAAAAGGGAGGGAATCCAGATCGCTGACATGTTCAGGCTTAGGATTAAAATGTTTTTTGTTTCCATCCTTATAGCCAAATCCTTCTATTTTTTTCATTTTCTCTTTATCAGGAAAGGCACTTACAAATTCTGAGATGGTTTTATCAGCCTCACCTATGCATATGTAATCAATACATCCCGGCTCAACAGCTTTTTCCGGACACATGGTTGTATGAGGACCGCCAATGACTGTTACAACATTGGGATCAATTTCCTTTACTTTTTCACACAGTTCAACTGCTTTCAAATAATCGAAACTTGAAGCTGAGAAACCTATAATATCAGGCTTAAAATCTTTTATCGCTTCAAGCAAATTTTTATTCCCATATCCTTTCAATCGTAAATCCAGTACTTGAGTCTTGAATCCATCTTTATTAAGAATGGATGCCAGAAGACCCAAACCCAAAAGCGGTGTTGTCGGATAGCCGTAAACACTGCGCGCGTCCGGTTTTACGAGAAGTACTTTTGTCTCTTTCATTATAAATTCTCTTTAATGATTTGTATTTTAACAATACTTTTCTGTTAATTTAAAAAAAAATATAATACATTAAATATATATTACTCCGGCAATTAGACATG
>AWGX01000512.1 GCA_000495415.1 Smithella sp. ME-1
TCATGGTTTAAACCATGAGGGCGGGAAGCTTTAAATAACAAATCTAATCTTAACTAATTAACAATATTCTACGATTTACTACATTGTCTAATCTAGTATGGAAACTATTATTTAATTTTTGGAGTAAACGGTATTTCCGCATCCAATAATTGAGCCAGATACGGATTCAGAGCTACCATTAGCTTGCTGTTCATTAAAGAACTAACCAATTTAGAAGTATACACCTTGGTCAAAAAGGTTGTAAATTGAGAATTGCTAACTCCCAAATAGTTTAATCCACTTTGCATACCAGTAATTAATCCACTAAGAAGTTGGGAACCGGTTATCTGAGCCGTAACCATTTCCATTTCATTTTCTGTCATCGCCTGCATCTCTGCCTTTGCACTTAACGGAACCAGCGTTATAACCAACATAAAAAATAATACCATGACTCCCATAATTATTTTTTTCATCTTTCCTTCTCCTTTTGTATGTTTCTTTATTTGTTTATTAGACGCTAACATTGTTTCCTTTTGAGATTCTGAAGGATACTAACACAACACCTGCTAATTCATGAATGATTTGAAAAGTGCAGAAACGTACAGTTTGAAATGGTCAGCGATCAGAAGGAAAAACGTACCACATGAAATAGATTTCACTTTTATTTTAATGATCTTTCTATTTTTGTCAAGTAAAAATCACGATAAAAAAACTAAGAGAAAAGAACAAGTTTAATTAAATACTTACCCGTTACGGCATTTCCTTACAAAACCGCGATAATGAAAAATTCATCTATAATCCATTTATTTTACTTAATTAATTGTACTTAACGCTTTTAATATATCCTGCGGAATTTGAAAATTCACCAACGTAACAAAAACCGGCTGCAGAACCGTCATCAGGGCATTGTTGGTCAGAGGCGTTGCTACTGTAGTTCCAAGAATATAAACTGTTGCAGGACTAAGCCCCATTTTTAAAGTTGTACATCTGAAAATGCCATCTCCCGTTCCGATCAGGCCAGCTATCGATACCTGGCCTGAAACCACTTGCATCTCGCTATCGGTCATCGCTTGCATTTCCGCTTTGACCCCTAACGGAATAAACGCTATTGCCGCAAAACATAATAACAATAAAATTTTCTTCATTTTTCCTTCTCCTTTTTTCTTTTTTTATCCGTTAAGACGCTAAGGTGCCTTCCTTGTGCCATTCTAAGTATAATCAGCACAATACACACATAGACAACGTGAGAGGGGCGGCAACGTACCGTTTGAGAGTGGTTATCAGAAGGAAAAACGTACAACATGAAATTTATTTCACATAATAATAGTTATTTTATCTTTGTCAAGCAGAATAAGCTTTTAATTGTAAAGACATAATATTATTAAACAGTTATCCAAAAATATCTTCCGCACGAAAACAACAGGTCTACATTTTTTACTGCTTTGCGCAAAATAAACTAATGACAAAAATCAATACAACATTTGGAGAAAGCCAGTCTTTTCACCAAAACCTTACGTAGAATAAATTACTCAAATAATTTATCT
>AWGX01000513.1 GCA_000495415.1 Smithella sp. ME-1
TAGTGCTCTTGTTGTGAGTAATCATCACAACCTGGGATTTTTCAGCAACATCCTTAATCAGACGGTTGAACAAATTGGTATTAGCATCGTCGAGAGCAGCGTCAACTTCATCCAACACAAGGAAGGGAGACGGACGATACTTTAAAATGGCAAAGATCAGGGCAACAGCCACCAGTGATTTTTCACCTCCGGAAAGCAAACTAACATTCTGCTTTCTCTTGCCGGGAACCTGTATGTCAATATCAACCCCGGTTTCCAGCAAATCATTTTCATCTGTCAGAATCAGTTCTCCCCGGCCACCCGGAAAGATCTGCGCGAACACTTCCTTGAAACAGGAGTTTACTGATTCAAAAGTCTCGGCAAATCTGGAACGGGAAATTTTATTGATACGAGCAATCGTTCTTTGCAAAACATTAAGCGAAGTATTCAAATCTGCTATTTGCGTCGATAAAAAATTATAACGCTTATCAAGCTCTTCATATTCATTAAGAGCAAGCAA
>AWGX01000514.1 GCA_000495415.1 Smithella sp. ME-1
AACAAAAATAGCGCTTTGATCGGATGCGCATTTCCGGCAGGAGAGCGCAGAATAAAATGAAACTTTCATTACCGAGAATTTTCGCCAGAAAGGCGGAAATTCCTTTAGAATTGGTATAGGGGCAAAATGGAAATTAAACTAGCCAAAACTGCCGGTTTCTGCATGGGTGTGCGCAGAGCAGTGGATATTGTAGTGGATATCGCGCAGCATGAAACACGCCGACAGATTTATACTTACGGTCCGTTGATTCATAATCCCCAGACAATTGAACTGCTTAAAAGCCGTGGCGTTAAACCCATCGCAAATATCGAAGAAATAAAGGACAAAGAAAATGCCATCCTGATTATTCGTGCCCATGGTATTGCTCCGGCTGAAAGAAGAAAAATCAAAGAAAGCGGTATCAAAATTATTGACGCTACCTGTCCCAAGGTAGGTTACGTGCAATCTATTATTAAAAAACATGCCGCTCTAGATTACATGGTGGTGATCGTGGGTGATAAGGAACATCCGGAAGTTGACGGATTGTTGGGATACGCCGGCGACCACGGCGTTATTATATCCACTTTTGATGATGTAGATAGATTACTCTGCACGGATAAAGTTTGCGTTGTCGCTCAAACAACGCAGGACTTTGATCATTACAGTAAAATTGTGGAAAAGATTAAAGAGCTTTGTCCGCAGGCGGTTGTCTTTAACACGATTTGTTCTTCCACAGAACAAAGACAGGCGGAAGTCATGGCACTGGCCGGCGAAATGGATGCGATGTTTATTGTCGGGGGAAAAAACAGTGCCAATACCAGAAGACTGGCCGACCTTGCTCAAAAAAAACAATCGGCAACTTTTCACATCGAAAATCTGTCCGATATGGAAAATATTAATTTAGAGCCCTACAATCGCATCGGAGTGTCGGCAGGCGCTTCCACCCCCAACTGGATTATCGATCGCGTGATGGATAAAATTATGGAAGGTCAAAGCCGCAAGTTAAAAAAAATAGGCAAACTACTCAACCTCTGGATATCGGCGATCAGAACCGATGTTTATTCGGCTCTGGGTGCAGGGTGCCTTTGTCTGGCCTGCATGCTGCTACAGAAAATGCCGGTGAATTTTTCTTCTGTTGCGATTGCCTCTTTCTTTGTCTACGCGATGCATGTTTTAAATCGGCTGCTTAGCCGCAAACCGGCAGGCCTTGTCGGTTCTTTCCGTGAAGAGAGTTACCACCGCTATGGTAAATTATATTTTGTTACTGCCTTAATTTCTATTGTGATTGCCCTTGCTTTGGCGTTGCAAAAGGCGGTTCTTCCTTTTGTTTTTTTATTTGTTATTTCTCTTGCCGGTATAATTTATAGTATAAAAATTCTGCCCGGTAAATGGCAAATTCGCGGTTTAAAAGACCTGCCCGGTTCGAAAAATATATTTATGTCCGCTGCCTGGGGCATAGTATCGGCGATTTTGCCTGCTTTGAGCAGAGATTACTCTTTTAATGCCGGTTTAATAATCGCTTTTAGTTTTTCCTTTGGAATTGTTTTTATCTGTTCGGCAATGTCGGATATTTTGGAGATCCAAAGCGATAAATTAATAGGCCAGGAAACAATTCCTGTCTTTTTCGGCAGAGACAGAACAATAACCATCTTAAAAATTATTTCATTGATATTATTAATCATTCTAGTTCTTTCTTATCTGACAGGCTGGACATCATTCTTGAGTATTCTTCTGCTTGTCTGCATATTATATTTATGGATTTGTTTCCGGTTTTGTGATAAAAAATCCGCCCTTTCCGGGGCTGTCAAGGAAGGTCTTCTGGAAACCAGTTATATCATGGCAGGTTTTTGTGTTCTACTATGGTATATTTTCTGATATAGGGATTTGCCTTAACGAAGAAGGGAGTTAAAATTATGAGAAAAAAGTTATTTGTGGCGTTTATTTTATTGGCTTTTGTTATGGCGGCAATGGGCTGCAGTGAGCTGCGTTTTTCCCAGATTGCGCCGGAAGCCAATGAATTTCATCCCCAAAAATTGGTTGTTTTTCCCCTGGAAATGGTAAGACCTGAAGGAACAAAAGAAGTAAAGGCGGAAGTGGAAAAAAATATCGAAGGTGCGCTTATTGAAAAGAAGTGGTTTACCTCTGTGGTAGGAGTGGAAAGTTTTAACAG
>AWGX01000515.1 GCA_000495415.1 Smithella sp. ME-1
TCCGTTGTCCTACCATTGAACGATTCCCCAGCAGTAAATATTAATAACCGTTGCCTTCGGCTCTTTTTCAGGAACCATTTTAAGGCGGCGTGAATATAATGCGAATGATTTCTTATGTCAATAAATTTTCTTCACAAGTATCTGTAAAGGAGATTTTACTATGAAATCAATATACAAGGCTATATGTGTTGTATGGCTTGGCCTTTGGGCGACACTCGCGACTATTATACTATGTATTTTCATCATACCCGCGGGACTGCTAAGTCGTACCGGTAATTTGGCGTTCTCTCTGTCGAAGCTCTGGGCGTACACAATGCTTGCCGTCTCCTTCGTCCGTACGGAAATTAAAAACAAAGATAAAATTCAAAAGGGCACTTCATATATCATTATTTCCAACCACCAATCGCATTATGATATTATTACACTGGTTACTACGTTGGGCATTCAGTTCCGATGGATCATCAAAAAAGAAATTCTCAAAATTCCGATTTTCGGATACGGATTGAATGCTTCACGAAACATCTTTATTGACCGCGCCAATACCACGAGCGCAATTGAAAGCATCAACAAGGGTTTTGATCGTTTACCCACGGGCGTAAGCGTAATGGTCTTTGCCGAAGGAACCAGATCACCCGACGGTCAGATTCATGAATTCAAAAAGGGCGGATTCATCGCAGCCGTCCAGCGGAAAATTCCCATCCTTCCGGTTACAGTCAATGGAAGCAGGCGCGTCATGCGTAAAGGAAGCTTTACTTTGAAGCCGGGAAAAATCCAGGTCGTTATAGGTGACCCGATAGATACCAGCGGCTATACCTCCGAAACAATTCCGGAACTTATCGACAAAACGCATCAGGTAGTAATAGCGAATTTTAATCCCGAATACACCGGGAAATAAACATTCCCCCAGTTATAATGAAAGGAGGCAAAAAATAATGCAATTATCCAAAAATTTTTATCGGTTGATGTTTTTTTGGGGTGCTCTCTGGAATTTCTCTTTTGCCATTCCGGGACTTCTTTTCCCTGAATTCAGCATTGAACTTACTTTCGGAACGGATATGGATCAGTCCCTGTTACTAGGAAACTATTATGCCCACAGCATGTACTTATTCTGGTGGGGCGTGGTACTCATTTTCGGTATAGGATACTATCTGGTATCACGGGATGTAAACAAAAACAGAGGCATAGTATGGATGGGCGTAATAGGGAAACTCTGTTTTTTCTTTTTCCTGACCTATTCCTATTTAACCGGAAAATCGACTATTTTGTCCTTTCTCGGCGGCACTGGTGATTTTATTTTTACCATATTATTCCTGAGTTTCCTGTGGCAAACCCGAAATGAAGCAATTTAATATATAAATTTTACCTTACAAAGAAGTACTGAAACACATATATAAAAGATGGACGAATCCAAAATAATTAAAAAACTTGTCGAAGATTATGAGAAAGCACAGCGTGCTCTCAATGATTTAAACAGTCAATACAATTCCGAAGAATATCTGCTGGGCAGAAAGATATGGACCACATGGTGGTTGCGCTTTATCGGAATTGCGTACGATCTTGTCCGGTCAATGAAATCGAGGATTTCTTACAAATCGTGGCAGTCGCTTAATACTGCAAGAATTAAAAATAATATTAACTACACGAACACGCTTGCTCTTTATAATTATAAAATTGCGATTTACACATGCATAACCGGTAAATATGACTATCCTCAGGAACCTTTGCTCAAACCGGACAATGTGGATTATATTATTGTCACTGACGATCCTCTCTTATCGACCGGCGCCTGGAAAAGTATAGACATTCGTACTATAAAAGGAGTCCCGCCGCTCGATGATTCCCGTGTTTCACGATACATAAAATTGCATCCGCATCTCTTTCTTAATGACTATGATTATTCAATTTATATCGACGCGAACATAAAAACTGTCGGAGATATGCGGTATCTTATCTATCTTTTGAACCAATATGGTTGCATAGCCAGTCTTCACCGTCACAGAGACTGCATATACGAAGAACTGAAAGCTTGCATTCGTCTCAAAAAGGGAGATCCGGAAATAATGCGCAAGCAAATTGACTCATACCGAAACGCGGCAATGCCCGAACACTATGGTTTGATCGAGGCAAATCTGCTTGTAAGAGATCACCATAATCCGGCATGCATAGAAATAATGGAAAAATGGTGGCAGGAGATAGCAAAACACAGCGGCCGTGATCAACTCAGTTTGCCATTCGTACTTTGGAAGATGGGAATCCCAGCCTCAGAAATCGGGAGAATCAGCGATAATGTTTATAAAATGGCGATGATAAGAATCGAGCCTCATCCGAAAAGTTAAATCAGACAGGGAAGATGTTCTTTAATCAAAAACATACGGTAACATTCCATTTAACCGATAAATGCAATCTCCGATGTAAAGATTGTCACTGGTTTTCACAGCCGATTAATCCTCCGGACAAAAATATCGATTACAGGGATTATTTAAACTGGATTAATATACATATTAGGGAAATTAAATTTATTAAATTATCCGGCGGAGAGCCAACCATGTATCCTGATTTTCTGAAGCTGATTAACAATATGCCGGTAAGAATCAGAGTAAGAGTTAATTCCAACGGAACAAACATTGACGTATTAAAACAAATTAACAGGAGAAATGTTGAATTGGCAATTTCCAAAAACAGGATAGTTAATCCCGACTTTGAAGATAATATAAAGAAATTAAATCTCCCCTACAGCATAGTTTCATTCAATGGAAGTGATGCCTGTTTAAAAGACGAGGTAAAATTCGGTGAAGACGAAAAAAACGTTTGTTTGATAGACAAACCATGTTTTTGCAGCGCCAAAGAAACCAGATTCGGTTCCGACGGTTACGCTTATAATTGTGAAACCGGCTTAAGAAGTAAGAATAAATTATATCAAACCGGACTATCGTTATGGGGTGGTAATTTATGCAAATATGAATTAAAATGTATAATCAAGAAAGAATGTCTGTCTAATTTTTTAAATGAAAATAAGTATAAACTTATAAAATAAATAGTCCAAGTTAAGTAAAATAAATTCATCAGATATTCTGCTTGGTGATAGCATCTATAAGTGATAAATACAACGCATATATCGTCATATTAAGGAGACAATCAATGGCAAAGGAAAAAGCAAAAACAAAAGTAAATGGAAAATCAACAAAACCTAAAATTTCGGAAATGGACCGCAAACTGGCTGCTTTTTGTCTTGTTTGTCCGGTCTGCAGTCATGCCCGCAAAAAACAAAAAGGACTGGCATTTGCGTTTGTCCAGAAAATTGAAGGCAATCTGTGTCCTTTTTGCAGAGCTTATGAACGCGTTTACGGCAAAAAAGCCCACCAGCCGATTCGTAAATAAGAATATGAATCCAACCCGGAAAAAGAGGTATAATGAAAATTTCCAAGTGGCTGGACAAAAAAGAAGCTGAAGGAATTGATGTTTCGCATATCAAATTGCCGGAAGATTTGGCCCAAGATGAGCCGCCGGCGGAAACGATTTATTTTAAAGAGATAAGATCATGCTCTATTCTTTGCCCCGGTAATCATCCCTTTGCGACCATCGAACGTTACGGTCACTGGTTTTACTGCAGGGGACGTGACAAAGAAAATGGCCCGCATACGACAAAACCGCAGTGGTGGCTCTTTACCAAAAATTCAGACCTGGCGTTTAAGACGGCGAAAATACATATCGAAAAAAGCGGCTAAGTACAGGATAGCGATATGCTGAAAACCAAATCAATCTTTATCCTGCTCATTTTATCTTTCGTTATGTTGTTTTTGAGCGTCGGTTGCCAGACTATCCCGCAAACACAAAAGATAAATGAAACAAATCTTCCACAAATAATAGCCCCAGTTATTCAGAACCGGATGGTGCAGTGGGAATAGCCCGCTACTATAAGAAACGCTACGATGGACGAAGAACAACGTCTGGAGAGATCTACAGATCAAAAAAGTTGACGGCAGCTCACCCCACTTTACCTTTGGGCACATTGGTGGAGGTAGAAAATCTCTTTAATAACAAGTCAGTCATTGTTAAGATCAATGATCGCTGCCGCGAGCATGAAGAAGTATTTATTGATTTATCACGAGAAGCGGCACGCCAACTGGGCATGATTAAACAAGGCAAGGCTAAAGTCCGGATTACCATCGTTAAAGAAACTAATCAGTCGGATGAAGAGATACCTGACACGCAGAAATAACTGATTAAGTTTTATAACAACCTCAAACCGCTATTGAGATTCTTTTCTCTTTTTCAGCTCCAGCGCGGCTTTGAGTCCCTTCTGTCTGATTATTTTCAGTTTAAGCCTGGTTTCCGTCAACTTAAAGAACCGCTTGCCGTATTTATTTAAAAGTTTCTGATTAATCTCAAAACCGAGTCCGGGTTTGGTAAACGGCACAAGCATTGCGTTTTTATCCGGAATGATCGGATCAATAATTCCTTCTCTTTGTTCCGGCACCCAGGAAGGCTCCTCCAGCGGATATTCCAGTGGCAATTTATTGCCTTTGTCGGCAAGCACCATGTTCCAGTTGACGTAGAAACCGATTCCGTTGGTCCACGTGTGTGGAGAGAATTCTCTGCCATAAACATGACAGGCATCGATTACTTTTCTGACCTGGGCGATTCCCCCCGCAAACGTCGCATCAGGTTGATAAACATGGAAGCAGTCTTTCTCCAGCATTATTTTAATTTCATCCCACCCATAGTTGAGTTCGGCACCGGTAATCTTTACCTTGGAAATTTTCTTTAAGGCGGCATTCCCGTCGTAATCTCTGGAATCAAGCGGTTCTTCCAGCCATTCGATTTTGTTGTCATAACAGGCCTGGGCAAATTCCGTCGCGCGCTGTAAATCCCACGCGGGAATTTTATCCACGATGGTCACTAGCCATCCCTGATTGGCATCAACACCCAAAACAAGATTATTTCCCACGCCTTTTCTTATAACTTCGATGTGTCTGATATCATCCCTCAATGTCTTGTTTTTTACCCGTAGTTTTGCTACTTTGAATCCGCGCTCTTTCATGGAGAGAAGTGCTTCCACTCTTTTTTCCGGTTCGTGCATTTCGCCGGTCGAGCAGTATACTTCGATAGATCTCGCCTCTCCGCCCAAAAGTTCATATACCGGTTTGCCCTTGCTCTTGCCGATAATGTCCCAGCACGCGGGCTCAATCCAAAAATTCCTCCATCCAAGAATTCCGGCCTGTTTTAATAAACTCTGTGCGGATTCGATATCCGTAGGATCCGCACCCAGTAAATATCCGCCGATAAGGTCTCCCAGCCCTTCCCTTTCGTGTCCCAGAGCAGAACCTGCGGCATATCCTTCAATACCGTCATCGGTAACAAGTTTTATTAGTGTAAACCCATTATGTGTTTGAGGATAACCGGGTATCCATGTAGGCCAAAAAGTTTGTTTAAGAGGAATTTGTACATGATAAAGCTCGATCAAAGATATTTTCATAAAAAACCTCCTTGAAGCAGTGGCAAAAAATTTACACCCTGCCATAAACTTTGTCAACTCTGTCTGACACCTAAAAACAAGCCCGTTAAATTCAATGCTGTTATTTTTTTTGTTTGGATGTAAAATACGCCTGACACGCTGACACGCAGGAGTAAACGCTTAAATTTGATACCATTTCGATTGGAAGCTGCCGC
>AWGX01000516.1 GCA_000495415.1 Smithella sp. ME-1
AAAAGACGGGACGCAAAGTTACTGGCCTAAGTCTTAATTGCGAGATAGGGTGGCAGAACAGCCGGGCAGTTATAATTACTTAAGTAGTCCTGCAATCTACCCCCTTTAACAATTAAAGACAAACCGAATAATTTGTATGTGGATTTTTTATATACATTTAAGGAAGAAAGAATTATCCTATAAAGCCTGCAGATACTGAAAGGACAGTATGAAAAGAACAAGCATTCAAAAAGGGTATACTATAGTTGAAATCTGCATCGTACTCGCCTTGATGACGATTATATCGACTTTTGCTATTCCGGCCTGGCAGAATTATGCGTCCAACATCAATTTGAGAACAGCGTCAAGGGAAGTTATGGCTGATATTTTCAATACAAGACAACGGGCAATTGAAGAAAATCTTAATGCTTATCGCCTCACTTTTAATGTAGCCAATAATAATTATGCCCTCTCACGCACTGATACCGGAAATACAATTTGGACAAAGTCATTAACATCTTTTGGAAAAGGCATTTCTATCCAGAATGTTAACTTTAATAACGATTCAATTGTTAGTTTTCAAAGACGCGGAACAGTAACAATGGGAACCGTGGCACTGACAAACTTAATCGGGTCCACGGCTACCATTACCGTCCAGATAACGGCAAGGACTTATGTACAATATAATATGCAAAAATAAAAAGGGAATATCCCTGGTCGAATCAGTCATCTCAGTATTGCTCGTTTCTGTCGGACTGATTGCTTTTATGTCCCTGCAGCCAACTTCGTGGAAAACCAGTTCACGTGCAGATTATCTCGGACGAGCAATTATGGTACTCAATAATGAAGTTATGACTAACGAACTTTGGATTATGAATCCCTGCAATACGGTAACTACAGGAACAGTAAATAAAGTGGTGTATTCCAGCGACCAGCAAACCCCTCAAACAGGAGATGTCAGCTTCAATGTGCAGACTGTTACAAGCGCCGTTACCGGCAGGGCAAACACATGGAAAGTTTCGGTAACAGTAGCCTGGCCACCTGTTAACACAAGAGGTATTACAGATAACATAATAGTCACCAGACAGGAATCTTTTCGTTTTGGATGTATATGAAAAATAATAAAGGCTATACATTGGTGGAAATTTTAATTGCACTTGCTTTGGGGGTTATAATCCTCTCGGCAATTTACTCCCTTGTTAATATGGGACAGAAATCCACTTTTACTATTGAGAGAAGAGTTGCGGCTTATCAGGATGCGCGCACAGCCCTGCAGATGATGTCCATGGAAATTCAGATGGCTTCTTACAATCCCCGGCCCGATTTTGAAGGCAGTAATTTCTGGGTATCTTCCGGAACGTGCACAGCTTCCACTAATCAGAGTTATAAAGGTATCCAATCGGCATCTGATTCGTCCCTTACTATTGAAATGAATCTTGACGGAAGCTTCAACATAGGCGATTCCCCGAACGAGGTAATCACCTATATCTACGATGCGAATAATCAGTATATCAGTCGTTCTACTAATTGTACGAGCGGTAATCAGCCTTTATTAGGAGATATACCGGGTAATCCCCGGGCGGTCCGTGTAGTAAATACCAGCGCAGTCCCTGTTTTTCGGTACTTCAACGCCTTGGGAAGCGAAATAGCCGCTTCGTCACTGCCGGCAGGAATTCCGAATATTGCCAGAATAGATATTACTCTCTGGGTTGAAACAGAAAATCCCGATATGCATACCGGACAGAGAAAACGGGCATTTTATTCAACAAGTGTAATTCCGAGGAACCATGTTATCATTAAGTAAAATAAGAGACATAATAAATTCGAAAAGTCAGAATGGCTTCTCTCTTGTGATAGCCCTCTTTGCTATCTTAATCCTTATGGCATTGGGTTTTCTGGCCATTTCCATTCCTACAAGCGATCTTCAGATTACCACCCGAATTGTAGGAGAAAAAAAGGCACTGATTGCGGCTGAAGCAGGTATTAATATGCTATCGCAAAGCTTCACACCGGATAGTACATCCGGAGTAAGCGCACAAGTTGTTGATTCCTCTGACCCGTCTTCAATTTACTCAATCAGTAACGCAACACGGCCGACATCGGGTGCCGATACACTGCCATTAAAAGGCTATGCCATCGGGGGTGGTCAGCAATGGGGACAAATGCTTTTTAATGTGAGAGTAACTGGTGAAAATACCTACTATGGAAGCCAGGTACAAATAGATGTGGGAATAGGCTACGGCCCTGTTGAAATTACCACTATGTTTAGATAAGGGAGGTTCTTTATGTCAGTAAAAAAATTAATTATAGCGATGCTTGTCATAGGCTTTTTTCTTATAGGTAAAGCACATGCTGATGACACTGATGAGATGGCTCTCTTTAGCAGCTCGTTAGCTCCCGATACCCTTATAATTCTAGATTTGAGCGGCAGTATGGATTGGAATCCTGAAGGAGGAAGCTACATATGGGGAAATTCTTCCTGTACTGCACCATTCTACTCTTCCTCCGGAACAGGACATACGACCAATTGCAGCCGTTTGGCTATAGCTAAACGGGCTATTTTCGGTATTTTTGACGATAATGGCAATAATAGCATAACCTCAGCTGATGAAACCAGCCTCGGTGTTAGAATCGGTTACATGAGGTTTTATAACGGTAATGATACTGCTGGAGACTATCTAACTGGTTATAACAGGCTTTCTAAGGCTATAGGAGTAAGATACAGCCGCATTTTCTGCAACAGTTCATCCAGTTGTTCAATCAATAGTCAATGCAGAACATGTGCCTGCGGATCAACATGTGCAGAATATTCCCCTTGTATAAATAGTGAGTGCGCCAATGGCGGTACTCCGCTTGCCGCTTCACTCAACGAAGCAAAACTCTACCTCGACGCCCACAAAGCCGCAGACGGCTTGGCAGGGGCCTGCCGTCAGAAATTCGCTCTCATAATCACAGACGGAGCTGATACCTACTCTTGCGGCGGGAACGGAACGGAAACACAAGCCGATATGTATAAAAGACGCCGGGAAGCGGTTGCCAAAGCCAAAGCACTGGCCGATGCCGGATACAGGCTTTTCGTCATCGGTTTTGGCAAATCAATGCCTGATTATCTGGAAAACTCTTTGCACTGGATGGCGTACTTAGGCGGAACGGACAACCCTCTGACGGCAAACTCCGGCAATACATCAGCCTACAATCCTGCGGCAGTAACATCCTGCGAAGTATCGGAGACCACGGGCACCTGCGACGGAACCAGCACAAACTGTTTTGCCACCTCCAATGATCCTGGTAATATTCCACTTTCCGGATACGCTTTTATCGCCACCGACGGCGATCAAATTGCCGCGCAGATTAAACTGGCGTTTAACATTATTCGCGAAGCCAATTATTCTTTCTCACAAGCTTCCGTTCAGCTAAACAGAACCGTGGATGAAAACTTTATTTACGAAGGTACTATTCAACCAATTTCCAATGATCCCTTCTGGTATGGTCATTTAAAAAAATACACAATCAATGAAGATGGAAGCAGGGGAAGCGAATTATGGGACGCGGGAACGGTTTTAATGAACACAAGCTCCTCAGTCCGTAACATAA
>AWGX01000517.1 GCA_000495415.1 Smithella sp. ME-1
GAGGGTAAGGGTGAGGGTGAAAAAGAAACTGAATTGAAACAGATCAAACCTAGATTTACCCAGTTAGCCAAAAATTTAAGAGCAAACCAGACCGACGCAGAAAAAATATTATGGAAATATTTAAAATCAAAACAACTGTCGAATACGAAATTCAGAAGGCAGCAACCAATTGGCAATTACATAGTTGATTTTATCTCGCTTGATAATAAACTTGTTATAGAATTAGATGGTGGTCAGCACGCAAAAGATGAAAACAAAGATCAGAAACGCGATAGATGGCTGATTAGTCAAGGGTTTAAAGTATTAAGATTTTGGAATAATGATGTTTTAAGAAATACTGAAGGTGTTTTGGAAACAATTATGGGAAAAATTTCACCCTCCCCTAACCCCTCCCCTCAAGGGAGGGGAAATAATAGCTCTCAAAGTTTGGCAAACAAACCCCGCATGATCGCGTGGGAAGTGACACGCAGCTGTAATCTGAACTGCGCGCATTGCCGGGCTGCGGCCAGTTGCGGGCCTTATCGGGGAGAGCTGTCTACTGAGAAATGCTTAAAGCTTATTGATGAGATTGCTGCTGTATCTTCACCGGTGATTATTCTTACCGGTGGTGAGCCATTATTGCGACCGGATATCTTTGAGATTGCCACCTATGGAACAAACAAAGGCTTGCGCATGGTTATGGCGACGAATGGTACCTTGGTTACGCCGGCAGTTGCACAGAAGATGATTCAAAGCGGAATCAAAAGGGTTAGCATCAGCATTGACGGTAAGGACGCGCACAGTCACGACGCGTTTCGTCAGGAGAAAGGCGCGTTTGCCGGAGCGATGACGGGAATCGAAGCGCTCAAAAATGCCGGGATGGAATTTCAAATCAACACGACAATCACAACCAATAATCTGGATCAGATTAAGGATATTTTAGAATTAGCCAAAGTTATCGGTGCGGCCGCTCATCATATTTTCCTTCTGGTGCCGACAGGCCGAGGCAAAGATCTTGCCGCGCAGGCCATTACTGCCGCTGATTACGAAGAAACGCTGATGTGGTTTCATCAGGAAAGTCTGAATTGTGAAATTCAACTCAAGGCAACCTGCGCACCTCATTATTTCCGCATCATGCATCAGAACAAAAGCAAGGGCGTTGAACTTAAGAAAAAACCAGTTGGACATTTTCATGAAATGACCCGAGGTTGTCTGGGCGGCATCACGTTTTGTTTTATTTCTCACGTTGGCCAGGTTCAGCCCTGCGGTTATCTGGAATTGGATTGCGGCAATGTGAAGAAAAAGAGTTTTGCTTCCATATGGGAAAAATCGGAAGTGTTCCGCAACCTGCGCGATTACAGCAAATATGGTGGCAAATGCGGCCGCTGTGAATTTATAAAAGTATGTGGTGGTTGTCGGGCGCGGGCGTATGAGGCGACGGGGGATTATCTGTCTGAAGAACCGTTATGCCTATACGAGCCCAAAGGCCGTTGAAAAGCACCGAATGACCGTTCCCTCTCCCTTGAGGGGAGAGG
>AWGX01000518.1 GCA_000495415.1 Smithella sp. ME-1
GTCACGTAGTGACGGAGGTGGATATGGTTTCCACCCCCTTATTCCCCCGCCAGCGGGGGACAAGAAAAGCATATACTGAAAAGCGCAGCAGAGTGCGCTGTTTGTAAAATGGAGAAATTCAAATGCTAGATTGTTTTTTTAACCCAAAGAGCGTTGCTATTATCGGAGCATCCAGTAATCATAACAAGGGAGGGTATCACATCCTCAAAAATCTTTTGGCCGGTTTTCACGGAAAAATCTATCCGGTTAACAAAAGCTATCAGGAAATTTTAGGCCTGCCCTGCTATCCGGACATTGCTTCAATTCCCGGCAATTTTGATCTTGCTATCTATTTTATTCCTTCCAAAGAACTTCCGCATACGGTGAATGAATGCGCGAAAAAGGGCGCCAAGGGAATAATCATCGAATCAGGCGGATTCGATGAAGCCGGAGAAGAAGGTAAAAAATTACAAAAGCGTGCCCTCGAAAACGCGGCTAAAGCAGGCATAAGGTTATGGGGACCAAACTGCATGGGATACGTTGACGGCAACAGAACTTATGTTTTTTCTTTTATTCATTCCGCAGTATGGCCGGATATTTTCAGAGGCGGAAATGTCGGTCTGATTGTCCAAAGCGGCATGCTTTCGGCCGGTTTTCTTCTTCATGCTCTGCAGGAAGGCATCATGGGCGTGAGCAAAGCCTGTTCCATTGGTAATAAATGCGACATCAATGAAAACGACATTCTGGAATACATGATTAGCGACAGCGAAACTGATGTAATCGGATGCTATCTCGAATCACTCGTAGACGGTAGAAAATTCATAAACCTCGCGAAGAAAACAAAAAAACCGATAATTGTTCTTATGGGCGGCAGAAGCTCCGAAGGCGCCCGGGCTGCACGGAGTCACACGGCCAGCCTTTCGGGAAATTACCAGGTTACAAGCGGCGCGTTCAGGCAGGCCGGTATCATTGAAGTTTTCGATCCGGCCGAACTCACCGACATGGCCAGAGCTTTTTCCAAGAAAATGCCCTGTCATACCGGAAAAGGTACGGCTATTCTAACATTCTCGGGTGGAGCAGGAACTATCACAACTGATCTTATGGCAGATAACGGACTGGAATTGGCAAAGCTGTCTGATCAAACACTGGCTACCATCGGAGAACTTTTTCCGCCTTGGAACAAACCGGACCATCCTCTCGATCTATGGATAGCAATTGAACGTCACGGTTTTGAAAAAGTATTCAGACAGTCTCTTAACGCCGTAATCAAAGATCCGGCTGTTGATTCAATTATATTTCACAGCTACGCTACGCCATTGGTCGGAAGTGAATTTATAGAAGAACTCGCGGCACTTATTAAAAAACATGAAAAGCCCACTGTGTTATGGGTGGAAGGAAGAAAGGATTTTGCCGAACATATGAGAAATATGGTCGAGAATGCAGGACTTCCCGCCTACCGTGAAATGAATCGATGCGTCACTGTGCTCAGAGGAATAAAACAGCATTTCACAAAAAAACCGATGGCTTAATTTCTTCTTATTTTCCAATTATCTGCAATATCTTCCGGAAGAACATTATTAACCCAGATTACGCAACAGACGTTTAAGAAAATCAAAGCTG
>AWGX01000519.1 GCA_000495415.1 Smithella sp. ME-1
TAAGTCGAACTATCCAATCCCGATGTATCGGTATTGGAAATTATCCATCATAGCATGATAAATAAAACTCACTGACTATATGAATCGTTAGTTAGCGGAGGGGGATATTTGTTCCCGTGATTAACCACTTAGCAGCTTTCAGACCGCAGAAATAATACTTGCATTGCCAATTATAGTATGGTAGCTATTTTTCAAACCATCGATATGAATTGATGAGTGGGCCCATGCCCACTTTTTTATTTTCTGAGCAATTATGGATTACGATGTAAAAGAAAAAATCCGGCAGTTAGCCGAGCCGGTTGTTGTTTCGGAAGGAATGGAATTGATTCACGTGGAATGCATAAAAATGCATACGCGTTGGATTATCCGGCTTTTTCTGGATAAGGATGGTGGCATTAATCTTGATGATTGTGCGAATATCAGCAATCAGTTAGGCGATATTTTCGATATTCGCGAAGTTATTAACGGTTCTTACACGTTGGAGGTTTCTTCTCCCGGTATTGACAGGCCGATATCGCGCGATCAGGATTTTGTGAAATACAAGGGTTTAAAGGTAAATATTAAAACAAACGTAAAAATTGAAGGTGTGAAGAATTTTCATGGCATTCTTTCTGATTATGTCGAAGAAAATGGCCGAAAAATGGTTTTGGTTGATATTTCCGGCAAAATTTACCGGATTCCTCAACAGGATATTAATAAAACCAATCTGGCAATGCCTGATGACTTAAATATTAAATAAAAAAATGCCTAAAAGGCTAAAATTAAACAATATATAAGTTAAGAAAGGGAGGAATTTATAAATGTTACCAGAACTTAAACGTCTGATTGAACAGATGGGTAAGGACAAGGGCATAAATAAAGATATTATTACCGGTGCACTCGAAGCGGCAATGCTTACGGCTGCAAGTAAAAAGCTCGGACAAAATGTTGATATAGAAGCTCATTACAACGATGAAACCGGGGAAATTGAAGTCTTTCAATTCAAAACCGTTGTCGATAAAGTCGTTGATCCTGAAAATCAAATTTCCAAGGAAGAAGCGAGAGAAAAACTCGATGAAGGTGCGGAACCAGGCGACAGTCTGGGAATGAAGATTGAAACAAGTTCCTTTGGACGAATTGCCGTACAGATGGCCAAGCAGATAATTATTCAAAGAGTTAAAGACGCGGAAAGCGACAATATTTATGAAGAATATAAAGACAGAAAAGGCGAATTGGTCAATGGCTTTGTCCAAAGATTTGAAGGCGGTAATATTATTGTCAATTTAGGCCGTGCGGAAGGTGTCGTGCCTCCGACAGAACAAATTCACAGGGAAACTTATAAACGCGGAGAAAGAATACGTTCTTATATTATTGAAGTAAAGAAAAATTCCAAAGGGCCGCAGATAATCATGTCCCGCACCCATCCGGCGTTTTTAAAGGCACTTTTCGAAGTAGAAGTTCCGGAAATTTCGGAAGGACTAATTGAAATTGTCAATGTGGCCCGTGAACCGGGTAAAAGAGGTAAAATTTCCGTCAGATCTAAAGATAAGGATATCGATCCTGTCGGTGCATGCGTTGGTATGAGAGGTTCACGAGTACAGAGTGTTGTGCAGGAATTACGCGGCGAAAAGATAGATATCATTCCTTACAGCGAGGATGCAGCGAAATATGTGAGCAGCGCACTGTCTCCTGCCAAAGTCAGCAGGGTCTTTATCGATGATGATAACCGCACGATGACAGTTATTGTTCCTGATGATCAACTTTCTTTGGCTATTGGTAAGAACGGGCAAAATGTCCGGCTGGCAGTTAAGCTGACAGGATGGAACATTGACATGAAGAGCGAAACGATGGCTCTTTCTAATCAGGAAGAACAAGAAGGGCAAAATGAGCTGACAAAAATTACGGGAATCGGGCCCGCTATTGCAGAAAAGCTTGTCGGCAAGGGCATTAAAAGCATTGCCATGCTTGCAGTAGCAGAACCGGAAATACTATCTTCAATTCCCGGTATAAGCGAGAAGGCTGCTCAACAATGGATTGAAACGGCGGGG
>AWGX01000520.1 GCA_000495415.1 Smithella sp. ME-1
ATGTTGCCGGCGTTGCCGATGACAGAGTCTCTTTTGAAGTCACCGGGCTTGAGAGTGGAAAGACATATTACTGGAGAGTTCTCGCAGTTGATGAAGAGAATGAAACATCCGAACCCGGCGAAACAAGGAGTTTCACGGTTCATTGATAATAATTTAAAAAAAATAATTGAAAAAACCGGCAATATTTTTACTTTGCCGGTTTTTTTATTATAACCTTTATCTCATTAAACAAAATCAAAGGGGGGAAATGCGTTCAGCATTGCAGGGATAATCATCATGAACTTTTAGGAACCGCATGCTGATTTCCGAACAAGAACAATGTGTTTTTATATTTGTAATCGTGAGACTGAATATGGAAATTGTTCTTTATTGTTGTCATGGCAATTCGTTTATTACAGTAAACGAAACCCCTGTTCCCGGGGAATAATTGACAATCATCCGTATTTCCATATATATTGCCGGTATATGAACGTGACCAAATACTATTGGAGGTAAAATAAATGGCTGAGCAGGTTATCCATAAACAGCCGACAACAGGGGAAAAGAATCCGCCACTAACGCTGGCAGAGAAAATATCCATTGTGGTTATAATTGGTTATTTGATCTCGCTGATTTGGCTGGCAGGTAGCTCACACTGGTACGGAATCTGGTAATCCGGAATGTTCTACGTTCTAAGAATTTTTTACCTTGAACTTTGAACTTTTAACCTAGTGCAGTGTATCAGTAATAACTTTACAATATGTCATTTCGAAGTCCCGCAAC
>AWGX01000521.1 GCA_000495415.1 Smithella sp. ME-1
TTTCCACATACGGGAAATACCACATAGCGCGTCCCATTTTGCCCTCAAGATAACTTTGGCTTGCCCACGCAAAGAAAACCAAACTATTGTCACAATATTTACTACGATATGAGCCGGAAGCAGCAGCCAAAAAAGCATGCCGGGCATGTTCTTCACGTATGTCCATAACATATTCCTGTGACCGTGGTAAACTGCAAAATCTCCATGCCGATTTCCCGTAGTTGCCGCCCCGACATGATAGGCAACAGCATCAGGCACAAAAAGGCAGCGATGACCAGCCAAACGCATTCGAAAACCTAAATCTACATCCTCAAAATAGCAGAAGAAATCTTCATCAAATCCGCCCAGCGATTCAAATACATTACGCTGGTATAGCGCCGCTGCCGCACAGGCGGAAAATACTTCGTACGGTTTAATAACGTTATGCGGAACCGGCTCAAAATTACCCGTCCTCCAAGCCCATCCGGATAAATGCATAGTGTCGCCATCTCCATCAAGAATGCCATGATTCGCAGACAGGATAAGACGAGATGCAAAGAAAGA
>AWGX01000522.1 GCA_000495415.1 Smithella sp. ME-1
CATTATAATGTACATTATTTAGTAACAATACGAGGTGTAAAATGCAAAGATTAAAAATTGATCAAGATATCAAACCATTATCTGAGGTAAGGCTAAGTATTGCAAACTATATCAAACAAGTTCGTGATACAAAAAGGCCTGTGATCATCACACAACATGGGAAAGGGGTTGCCGTTTTATTGGATGCTTCTGAATATGAAAACATGCAGGAGAGGATTGAGCTTCTGACAGATGTTCAGGCGGCTCTTGCCCAACTAGCAAACGGTCAAGGTGTTTCGCATGAAGATGCAAGAAAAATAGTCTTGAGAAGGGTCCAGAAATGAAAATTATTTGGTCGCCGTTGGCTATTGATAGAGCTTCGGAAATCGCTGAATATATAGCCTTAGACAAATCAGCAGCAGCGAACAAATGGATTACCACCGTATTTTCAAAAGTAGAGAAACTGGCATCTTCACCTGAAAGCGGCAGAGTTGTTCCTGAAATTGGAAATGAACAATTTAGAGAACTTATCTACGGCAATTACCGCATCATATATCGCATTGAAAAGAAACAAGTATTAATTCTCACAATTCGTCACGGTAAGCAGATATTGCCGATAGATGGAATTTTGGCATAACAAAGTCAAACAAAGCCGATCATTATGCTCAGACTGATTTTTTCATTAGACGATAGTACGAATCATGAAATCGAAATCCGGAACATATGCGTTAGTTTTTCGAAACCTTAAAAGCACAAGCACGCAGATAGGCCGCTGGGGTCGTCTCAGGATAGTACCAGGATACTATATCTACGTGGGTAGCGCATTCGGTCCGGGAGGCGTGCAGGCGCGTGTCACAAGACATTGTCGAAAGAAAAAGTCCAAGCATTGGCATATCGATTATCTCCGGGAATACATGAATCCTGCTTTTGCGTGGTACAGCAATGAACCGACAAATTTAGAACATCGGTGGGCACAGGCATTATCAGAGATGGAGGAAACATCACCTATAAAAGGATTTGGTTGCACTGATTGCAAGTGTTTATCTCATATGTTTGTTATGAAGAAAAAACCATCGTTAGCCAAATTCATGAGTGCCATCGGCTCTCCAATAGAAACATGGGTCTTTCAACCGGACAGCTAACAATAAGTAATTGATTTTTTTCTGGTTTTTCAACTTTTTATCTTTAAATTTTTTAACATTTTATGTCTCAACAATTATTTTCTATTCATTCATGGCCGCGCGCGATTGTGCATATCGACGGCGACGCTTTTTTCACTTCCTGCGAAGAGGCAATTCATCCGGAACTCAAAGGTAAAGCTTTGATTACGGGAGGTGAACGCGGCATTGTTGCCTGCGCCAGCTATCCGGCCAAAAAACTTGGTATCAAGCGCGGTGTGCCACTGCATGAAGCGCGCAAAGTTTGTCCGGGTCTGATTGTTTTGCCGTCCGATTATGAGACCTACAGTTTATTTTCACAGCGAATGTTCAGCATCATGCGGCGTTTTACACCGGACGTGGAGGAATATTCCATCGACGAAGCTTTTGCCGATATTACCGGCATGCGCCGCGCTTTGCGTTCATCCTATGAAGAAATTGTTCTCAACATGAAAAAAGAAATCGAAAGAGAACTGGGTATTACCGTTTCTGTGGGATTGAGCATCACCAAGGTACTGGCCAAAGTTGCTTCCAAACATCAAAAACCATCCGGCATAACCATAATCAGAGGCAGGGACATCGCCCGATACCTCGACAATCTACCCGTGGAGAAAATCTGGGGCATCGGTTATGCCACAACCAACTACCTGGCCAAGATGGGCATCCGCCACGCTCTGGAGTTCGCGCAATTGCCGGAAAAGAAAGTACGGGAAAAATTTACCAAGCCCGGAGTGGAAATCTGGCAGGAGCTGCGCGGGGAATCGGTTTATCCAGTGACAACGGAAGAAAAAAGTTCTTACGCGTCAATCAGCAAAACAAAAACATTCGCGCCGGCGACTTCCAATGCTGAATACCTTTTCGCTCATCTTATGCGTAACATGGAATCGGCGTGCATCAAGGCCCGGCGTTATTCGTTGGCACCGAATAAAATTGCCGTCTTTCTCAAAAAAAATGATTTCGGCACGGTCGGCAGTGAAGCAAAACTCTCACGTCCCTGCAATTGCCCGATTGAATTCTCCGAAATTATACGCAACCTGTTTGACAGTTGTTATTCACCAAAGGATATTTACCGCGCCACAGGTGTTGTGTTGATTGATCTGGAGCCGGATACCAGTGTCCAATACTCTCTTTTTGATAATCCCCTGCAGACGGAAAAGATAAAAGATATTTATAATGCCGCGGATGAATTGGGGCGGAAATTCGGCAAGCACACTTTGCATCTGGGCAGTTCTCATCTTATAGAGAAATTAGGCAAAGGACGCCGCGGCGAATCTACCGTCCGCGAGCAAACCCGGCTCAAAGGCGAAACACGCCGTCGCCATCTGGGGTTGCCTCTCCTCCATGTTAAACCCGGATATTAGATTTTAACTTTTTTGCATTTATTATTCGTTTTAAAATATTTTTTGACAAAAAAGTTTATTTCTTATATTTCTTTAAACAACTAAAAATTCGGATCTGTTTAAGTATCAATCACTTCTTTTGCCCATCACAAAAAAGGAGGCAGAACATGAAAAAGTTAAGCATAATATTAACAATTATAATGATTGCCGTTTCCGTATTGACAGTGTTTGCCAAAGACTCTTTTACACCTATTATTATTGACGCCAGAACGGCTCAGGAATTTGATAAAGGTCATGTTGAAGGGGCTATTCTGATAGCATATGATCAGCTCGGCGGAAAAATCGGGTTCTTTGTCAAAGATAAATCACAGAAAGTTTATATATATTGCCGGTCAGGACGTCGGTCGAAAATTGCCAAAGAAACTCTTGAGAAACTTGGATACAAAGATATTATCGATCTTGCAACTCTTCAAAATGCCGCAAAGTTCCTGAATCGTAAAATTGTAAATAAATAAAGTAATCATTCCAACTATGCTCAGGGGCAACAACGGGAAATTTTCTGTTTCATGAAACTGCTTATTCGCGGCGGAAGCATTGCTTCCGGTTATGGCGTAGTTAAAAATTACGCAGATATTCTAAAAGAATCTCTACTTGAACAAGGAATCGAGGTAATAAACCGTTCAAGATACCGGGAAAACACTTTTGATGGAATAGGAACATTTGACAGAAACATCGCTTACTTTAAACCGGATATTCTACTTCTTCATTTCGGTATTGATGATGCTTTTGATTATGTATACCGGTCCGAATTTCAGGAAAATATTATTCAGATAATCAGGCTCGCGCGATTTCGGTTTAATCCTTTTATTTTTCTGGCTACTGCCCATACTTTTGATAATCCTCATGACATGGATGCCGTGAATATTTTTTACAGGTCTTTAAGAATTGTGGCTTTAGATTTGGAATGTGAATTGATTCCAGTACATAGTTACTGGGCCGGTTATCTGGAAGAACATCAACTTTGCAATAAGGATTTCGTTCAGTCGGATTCCCGTTATCCAAATGAGCACGGACACGAGATTATTGCCGAAGCAATGATAAAGCAGTTAAGTAAATTATTTATAATGAAATAATAATTAAGAAATATCTTGACAATTTATAGACGACCGGTCTATTATGCGTCAAAGCTGTTTCTCATAACGGGAAAAAGATTGCAAATAAAGAGATTTTTCGCAAAGAAACGATAAATTAAATTTCTAAAAAATTGGCAATCATTATACTACCGGGGAGGATTGGACATGGGAGAATGGAAAAAGACCAGTTGCGTATTGTGCGCGCAGAATTGCGGACTTGAAGTTGAAATTCAGGACAACAAAATCGTCAAAGTTAAAGGCGATAAAGATAATCCACGAAGCCAGGGATATGTGTGCGTCAAAGGAATAAATATAGCCCATCACCATGACCACGAAGGAAGACTTCTATACCCTCTCAAGAAAACACCGGAAGGTTTTGTCCGTATTTCGTGGGAAACCGCTTTGTTTGAAATTTCCGAAAAACTGAAATCCATTGTGGCAGAGTACGGCCCGGAATCGTACGTTTACATGGGCGGCGGCGGCCAGGGATGTCATGTTGACGCAGCGTTCGGAATCGCGCTAATGAAAAAGATCGGCTCGCGTTATCATTATAATCCGTTGGGACAGGAACTTACCGGACACTTCTGGGTAGGCGGTAAAATGGTGGGACGTCAAAATCGTTTCCTTATTCCCGATGAGACCCGGTCAGATATGATTTTAGCGGTTGGATGGAATGGCGTGGAAAGCCATCAGATGCCGCGCGCGCCTCTGGTTCTTAGAGAATTTTCAAAGAATCCCGACAAGCTTCTTGTGGTCATCGACCCGCGTAAATCGGAAACGGCCCAAATCGCCAATATACATCTCGCGCTCCGCCCGGGCACCGACGCACTTCTATTCAAAGCCATGATTGCCATCATTCTTTCCGAAGGATGGGAAAGTAAAGATTATATCGCGTCACACCTTGCCGGATTTGATCGTATCAAGGAATGGTTCGTTGACTTTGACATCAAAGGCGCTCTTGAAGTGTGCGAAGTAAATTATGAAGAAGTGAAAAACCTGTGCCGGGAAATGTCTGTACGAAAGTGGTGCGTACACACCGACCTAGGCATACTCATGAATCGCCACAGCACAGTGGTTTCCTACCTGACAGGAATACTGGCCGCATTATGCGGCAGGCTGTGCGTTCCCGGCGGCAACGTCATAACGGGTACTCTCGTTCCTCTAGGATCACACACCGATGATAATGATTCGAAAACCTGGCGTACACAGGTCACAAACATCCCCGCTATACTCGGGTTCCATCCGCCTAATGTTCTGCCTGAGGAGATTCTAAGCGATCATCCGAAACGACCACGCGCGGTCATCATCTGCGGCGCCAACCCTCTACGCTCCTATGCCGACACCACCGCCTATGAACAGGCCTTCGCGAAACTCGACCTGCTTGTTACTTTTGAGCTGGCGATGACCGAAACTGCGGTTCTCTCACATTATGTGCTTCCCGCACGTTCGGGACTGGAAAGCTATGACGCGACGTTCTTCCCATGGACTTACCCGGAAATATATTTTCAAATACGACAGCCGGTAGTTTCCCCGCTCGGCGAAAGAAAGGAATGTGGACAAATATTCACCGACATCGCCAGAAAGGCAGATCTTTTACCGGAAATACCAACATATCTTACCGAAGCAGCAGGTCAGGATAAGGATCTCTTTGATTACGCTCTCGCGTTCCTTGCTTTCTTAGGCAAGAATCCGCTGAAACTACTAACCATGCTGGCCAAAGACGATTTCTGGACTCAAGTTGAAGCTAAAGGTGCATTTGAAACCCTGAAGACAGTACCGTTTGTTCTGGCCGAGACCCTTGGCAAGAAATACGATTCGGCAAACCTCGCGGCTATCTTCGGCGTCATGATGTCGATGCCGAACAATCTAAGAAAAAGTGCTTTACGTATGGGAATCAAGGCACCTTTCTTTGCCTCCATTCTCCTTGAGCCGGAAAAATTCTTGCGGGCATTTGTCGCGGCGTTTAAATACAGAAGCATAATGCCTCTTGCGGCGCTCACGCCACAAGTGCGCTTCAGCGAAAAACTCTTCCAGGCTCTGCTTGCGCATCCTCAAGGAATGTGGATAGGAAAGCTGGATGTTGAAGGCAACATGAAAGAACTTAGAACCGAAGATAAAAAGATAAACCTTTATATTCCGGAATTAGAGAAATGGGTTAAAAGCATCGATACCGTATCGGAAAAGAAAGCTCTTTTTCCTTCACCGGAATATCCTTTTATTCTCAACGCCGGACGCCACACGAAAAATGTTGCAAATACCCTCATGCGCGATCCGTCGTGGCTCAAAGGAAAACGAGCCTGTACTCTGGCAATCAATCCCGAAGACGCGCAAGCTCTGGGCATTGCCGATGGCGATAAGGTAAGAATCGTAACTGAAGCCGCAGCTGAAACAATCGAAGCCGAGGTGACAGATACGACAAGGAAAGGACAGGTGCTTATTCCTCACGGCTTCGGTCTAGTGCAGAACGGTAAGGCTTACGGCGTCAACGTGAACCGTCTCACAAAAAATACGTACCGCGATCCGCTGGCCGCAACACCGCTGCACCGCTACGTACCGTGCCGGATTGAAAAAATGGGAGAAGCTGTTTAAATAGAAGAAGCTGTTTACAAAAAATATTATTAAATTTTATACAACAAACCACTACTGTCCGGAATAATTAGTA
>AWGX01000523.1 GCA_000495415.1 Smithella sp. ME-1
AGCCATTACTGAAACACTACATTAACATTTAACATGAATTTGAATTTGATTCAATCGCTTATGGGTGTTGCGAATGCATTCTCTCCACGCAATAAAAAAGGGGCAGTCAAGCCCCTTTTTTATTTTCATTGTGATTATACATTAAGGCACTGTCACGGATACTTCGTTTGATTCCGTACTCTCGCCGTTTTCATTAACTGCTGTCACGACTATATAGTAAGTGCCAGTTGGAAGCGTTGCTTCCGTAGTCAATGGAGGTTCGATATCCGATACCAAGGATGGGGCCCCAGTTTCCTTTGAAACTCCTTGGGCCGTACCGACGTATACGTAGTAGTGAGTGACTTCTGGTGTAGCGGCTACTTCATTCCACGTGAGTGTTACAGTAGAGCCTGTTAATTCTGGAGGTTCGAGAACAGGGGCCATTGGTGGCGGAGTTTCAGTCGGCGTAACTAAAACAGCGAAAGACGGACTGCTCGCAACAGTTGACTGCAAATAGAAGGTATAAGGAATCCCGTTTTCAAGACCGGATACGGAATTTCCATTCCTAAATTCGGGAATTCTGGTAACAGTTCCGGGAGAACTATCCGGATAGTAATAAAGATTATAAGATGTGTAAGGATGGGTACCAGGCAAATCAACCCAACTTATTGAAACATGCTGATTGGGTTCTATGTATGATTTTGCGGTAATAGAAGTGACCACTGCTCCGGTTGTGTCGTCTATATCAGTGCTCTCGGTACCCAGTGTGGCTGAAACCTTTCCCGATGGTCCTGTTTCTGCGGTTTCTGCTGTCATGTTGACCGCGCAAAGCCTGTCGTTTTCAGGGCCCCAAGTAACCGGCTTGATAATCCAGGTTATTCCGGATCCGGAATTGATGGTTTCCGAACTCGTGGATTGCCCAAGAACAGTCAGAACTCCTTTTGCATAGTCTGTAGGAGCCGTACACTCAAGACGTATATTGTAGGAGGCAACGGCCGGGACAGCAGTTACTGGCGTCCACGTGACCGTAATCTCAGCGTTTCCGGCGTTAGCACGGACATTTTTTGGTGCCGTAGGCGGGGGGGGAGCAGTTGGTATAGCGGGAGCTATATCTGACAAATCACTTTCGCCGTTAGTGGCACTTACTGCCGTAAAAGCAAAGTAGTAAGTTGTTCCATTATTAAGGCCAGTAACGGTACTGGGTGCACTAGGTAACCCGGTCGCAAATAAAATCCCTGTAGATTTCGTGAAAGAATATGAGGTGCTATAGTAAACATTGTAGGTATCAGCACCTGCTACCATCGGCCAGTAAAGAGTGGCCTGTTTATCTCCGGCATCGGCCCTGAGTTGTATCGTTGAAACGTCCGGTGGAGATGGCGTAACAGCTGCCGGTGTATCGGTCTTGGAACCGCAGGCAGATATCAAAATTACAACCAGACTTAACAATAATAAGTATGCTGATAATTTTTTCATTAATACTCCTTATAAAGTCATCTTAAGTTATTGTACGTTGAAATGACCGCACTCCAAAGGTATTGAAAATATAAGAAATAGGAGTTCATTTTTTAAAAATTTGTAGTTGATATAACTTATAAATAATGCCCATCAAAGGTATTGACTGTCAAGCTAATTTTTACCACGTTAGAAAGCCCCACCATTTGCCCCCGTCCGAAGCCTTGCTTCTATCAGGGCTTGCAGAGAGGATGATGGTTTTTCCTTTTTCAGCGAACATTTGTTTAATGTAACATTTGAGCCTACCCATTTTAGAATCGAAGGTTTTCTAACGTGGTTTATCCACCAGGGAATTTATGTAACGGATACTGATTTCATCCGCCGGTTCTATGCAGAGGCATTTTAAATATGCTTTAATGAAACCTTTGAGAAAAATCGGCGCAGGTAATTTTTCTGTTTTGTCATCTTCTATCCAGTGCAAATAATCGAGGCGGATTTTTGTCTGCTGATGGATTGCTTCAACGGCGACGCCCAGTTCGTTTCTTATTTCCTTCAGATCAGCGCCTCTGATCTCCTGCCGGGAAATTATTTCACTGATGCGCTGGCTTTGAGAAATTTTTGCTTTTAATTCGGAACCACGAACTTTGGGCATGCCTGAAGTATCCTTCTGCCGGTTAAATTCAAAAATACTGACCGGTCTTTTAGCTGCCGGGCCTGTTTCCGCAGGTTCGAGAACTCCCTCCCGAATAAGTTCGTTATTGTAAATTTCTCTTTCTTTTTCATTGATGAGCGTGGAATAAGCTTTTTCCAGACGAGCAAGTATTTCTTTTCTTTCTTTCTGCGAAAAAAAGGAATAACTGACGAGAGAATCGGGCTGGTACATCTGTAATGCGGAATTGTAAGCTGCTCGAATTTCCAGCGCTGTAGCGTTCGGTTTGATATCCAGCATTTCGTAATAATTCAACTGGGTAAAATCTTTTTCCATTTACGGCCTCAGATTATTAAATTTTAAAGATAGTTAAGAATCAGTTGTTCGCCGAGGGAATTACTCATTCTCCTGTTCAGCTCGCGCAGATCATTGGCGGCACGGGTATGAGGATAACGATCTAAAAACGATACTCTCTGGCAGATGGCATCGTGAACATGTTCATCATAGGCGATGTTTCCCACAAAATCAACATTCAGTCCGAGATGCTTTTTGATGATTTTGCATATCTGTGAGCCCATCTCTATATTGTCCTGTTTGCGCAATTGGTTAAGAATAAGTTTGAATTGAAAAGAGTTAAAATCTTTTTTAATCAGCGCGAATTTTTCCGGGAATTCTTTCCGGACAATGGAAACGATATTTTCCGGTTTGTTTAAAGAATCATCACCCAGGTGTTCTTTTACCTTCTTTTCCAGCGTCTTAAATTCAACTGCGGAAAAGTAATGGCGGATGCGGCGCAGATAGATGGCGCGCATCAGCCGGTATACATTTTCAATAGAAGTCGGCTCCGGCGTGGTGATAAATATGCCGTTTCTGGAAGCCAGGAAAAAATCAAGCGTGTTGAAGGCAGTACCCGCTCCGAGATCCAGAATAATATATTCGTATTTGAGTTTGGCTATGGACTTCAGCGTTTTAATCTTTTTTTCATAAGGTAGATTGGCAATATCCAGGCTATCGTGAGCGCCGCTGATTAAAAAAAGGTTGGGGAAGGGCGTTGACAGAACGGTGTCTTCCAGATCGGGGATTTTTTTCGATACAAAATCAGAGAAACATTTCTCCGGATAAGGGACGTTAACCATTGTATGCAGGTTTGCCGCGCCCAGATCAAGATCAATCATCAGAGTTTTTTTGCCCGACTTTGCCAAAAGCCGTCCCAGGGAACTGGCCAGAAAACTCTTGCCTGATCCTCCTTTGCCTCCCCCAATTGGCCAGATATGCGCCATAAGCCATCCAATTGTTTGAATTTTAAAAAGTCATACATGATAAATCAGTGATATTCAAGCGATAAATGCAATTCCCGGATATCGTTTGCGGGATAACTTTCTTGACTTTATTCGCTTTTACTCTTAAAAAATAACCATGATTGATCGGGAACCTGAGATTAAAGTTGCCCTATTGCAAAATTACAAAGAAGCACGTGTCGCTTTGAACGGGGGATTTTTTTTGACGGATGGTCGTAAGCTGGAAGGCAGGTTGGCCGTTTACGTTGATCGTGGTCAGGCTGTGCTTAAAGATTCTGCGGGTAAGGAAATATTTCGGCAGAAAGAAATTCTGTTAATGCCCGAAGGCGACTCCTTTTTCGCAGTGTCTGATGTAAAAATCGGCATTGATTTTCACTGGCAAAGAACTCAGGAACAATCATTTCGCGGCAGATTGATTTTTTCCGCTGTTTCTGAATCCTCTTTAAATCTCATAAACGAAATCTCTCTGGAAGATTACCTCGAAAGCGTTATCTCCTCGGAAATGTCTGCTGCCGCGCCGCTGGAATTTTTAAAAGCGCAGGCCATCACCGCCCGCAGCTGGCTGGTAAATATGCTTGATAAAAAAAAGTCAGCAAGATCTTCATCACAAATCAAAACTGAAAATGAAATCGTTGTCTGGCAGGATGTCAACGATCACGCAGGATTCGATGTCTGTGCCGACGACCATTGCCAGCGCTATCAGGGGATAACCAGAATTATTTCCGAAAATGTTCGTGAGGCTATAACCCAGACATGCGGAAATTTTCTCATTTACAATAAGGAAATCTGTGATGCCCGTTATTATAAATGCTGCGGCGGGCAGACAGAAATTTATTCAACCGCATGGGAAGATAGAAATTATGATTATTTAAGTAATGTGAGCGATGATATTGATCCGCATTCTCCTGCCCGCTCGGAAAGTGACGCAAAAAGATGGCTTACCGGCAGACCCGGCGCTTATTGTAATACGATGGATAAAGAATTGCTGAAAAATATTTTGCCCGCTTTTGATCAGGAAACACCTGATTTTTACCGCTGGCAGGTTATTTACAAAAGAAAAAAATTGGAAGAAATAATTGAAAAGAAATCGGGGATTGATTTCGGCAATCTGTTAAATATCGAGTCGCTGGAACGCGGCCCGTCCGGTAGAATTTCCAAATTAAAAATAGAAGGCTCACTAAAGACAATGATTGTTGGCAAGGAACTGGAAATTCGCCGGTGGCTTTCACCAAGCCATCTGTTGAGTAGTGCTTTTGTTGTATTTGCAGAAAGGGATGCAACCGGGGAAATCAACAGTTTCATTTTTAAAGGTGGTGGTTGGGGACACGGCGTAGGTATGTGCCAGATCGGCGCGGCAGTAATGGCATCCAAAGGATTTAAAGCGGAAGAAATCCTGACACATTACTTTAAGAACGCGCAAACAAAAAAGTTGTATGATTAAACATTTTTACTTCATCTGTCATTCCCTGGCTTGACCAGGGAATCCAGAAAAAATTTGTTTAAGGGCAAAATGCAAAATATCGTCAACGAAGCCAACAAAGGTAGGCGAATGAATGCGAAATGGTCACCCTGGACATGGGTTCCTTCCCTATATCTCGCTGAAGGCATTCCCTACATGATCGCCATGACGGTCAGCGTGGTTCTGTACAAAAATCTGGGGCTCTCCAACACCGAAATCGCCCTGTACACCAGCTGGCTTTATCTGCCGTGGGTGATCAAACCTTTCTGGAGTCCTTTTGTTGATATGTTCCGCACCAAACGGTTCTGGATTGTTCTGATGCAGCTGGCCATCGGCGGGGCGTTTGCCTGCGTGGCGCTGACCCTGCCCGCGGCCGGTTATGTGAAATATACGCTGGCCATCTTCTGGATCATGGCGTTTTCGTCGGCCACGCACGATATCGCCGCCGACGGCTTCTACATGCTGGGGCTCGATACGCCGCAGCAGGCGGCGTTTGTCGGTGTGCGCACCATCTTTTACCGGATCGCCACCATCGCGTCCAAGGGCGGGCTGGTGATTCTGGCGGGATTTCTGCAGGAACACGGGCATACGGTCAAGTCGGCGTGGGCGGTGACATTCTTTTTTGCCGCCGCTGTTTTTCTGGCCCTGTGCCTGTATCACTTTTTTATTCTTCCCCATCCGGCCTCCGACCGCGCCGCGCCGCTGGATAAAAGCAGGGGCGTCGTCGCGGAATATTTCCGGATTATGTCTTTGTTCTTCCGGCGCAAAGATATCGTTGTCATCATTTTATTCCTGCTGTTCTACCGTTTTGCCGAAGCGCAACTGGTGAAAATGGTCGCACCGTTTCTGCTCGACGCGCGCGAAGCGGGCGGCCTTGGGCTTTCCACAGCAGAAGTCGGCGTTATTTACGGCACGGTCGGTGTCGTGGCGCTCATGCTGGGCGGGCTTCTGGGCGGCTACGCCATTTACCGCAACGGTCTGAAATTCTGGCTGTGGCCGATGGTGATGATCATGAACGTGCCGGATTTGATTTTTGTTTATCTCTCGCACGCGCAGCCGGAGAACATCTGGCTGATCGGTTCCGTGCTCGCGCTGGAGCAGTTCGGCTACGGGTTCGGCTTTACCGCTTACACCATGTACATGATTATGATTTCGCAGGGCGAATACAAGACCGTCTTTTACGCCATCGGAACGGGCATCATGGCGCTGGGCATGATGATTCCGGCTATGGGCAGCGGCTGGATTCAGGAACAACTCGGCTACATCAATTTTTATTACTGGATTCTGGCGACGACCATTCCCGGTTTTATTGTGGCGGCGTTAGTGAAGATTGATCCGGAGTACGGCAAGAAGTAGCTAATACCAATGTGCCTTCATCGGCTAACTTTGTTGGCAGCGTTGTCGGCTTCCTCGACGTATTACCAATACGCCTGCGGAGCCTCCGCCTTGCCGCCGCGTTATCCTGCGAAGGCAAATGGTATTAAATATTAGGGCTTGCGCGCCTTGCACCTGGAGCTTTTTACGAAGTCGCGCAATAATGAATGTTATTCCCGCCCCTGGTGGGCGGGAATAAAAGGGAGGGGGATTTATTAAAAGTGTTTCACCCTCCTTTTAATTTCCT
>AWGX01000524.1 GCA_000495415.1 Smithella sp. ME-1
GACTTTTCTATTTGCTACTAACAATGGTTGAAATAAGTCTTGACAAAGGCTATGGTCGAAACTATATTCCAAAATAAGAATATATAGGAATGTTGTTTTATGGACGATTTTATTAATGTGACGAAGGCCCTTTCCGATCCCAACCGGGTGCGGATGATTAAACTTCTTCAGAACAAAGACCTCTGCGTTTGCGAACTTCAGCAGCTTTTATCCATGCCCCAGCCGGCAGTTTCCAAGCATATGAAAGTATTGGAAAAGGCGGGAATGGTCAAGAGCAGCAAGGAAGGCTTGTGGGTCAACTACACGCTGGATTACGGCAGTTTAAATCCTTACGCGGCGGCAATTCTGGGAAATCTTCGCCACTGGTTATGCGATGATTCTGCGTTGCGCAAAATGGAAAAGAAGCTGCCGGATGTCAAAAGGCACACGGTCTGCAAAAAAGCATAACGTATTCTGTCAGAGGAATATTCATGATGGAAAACAAGGTAACGCAGATTCGGGTGGAAGGAAGGCCGACGGGCGTTGTCGGTCTGGAACATGCCATTGAGAATATCGTCGAATGGGCCAAAAGGAAAACGGAGGGGGAAATTATCGCGGAACTTATAAGCCGCGTGGAGAAAAGAAACTATATCCCTTCGTCCATTAAACAGGCCTACGGCAAGGCGCTGTTGCGCGAATATAAAAAGTTTATCGGCGAAGCGGTGGAAGAAGAACCGCTTGTCGGGTTGGAGGTTGTCATCCTTGGGCCGGGCTGCGCGCAGTGTTCGTCTCTGGAAAGCAGCGTCCGCGATGTGATGGCCGAAATGAATCTGGCCGGTGATCTGGCGCATGTGACCGATACAAAAGAAATCGGCCGCTACGGCGTCATGGGAGTGCCCGCGCTGATTATCAACGGGAAAGTGGTCGCGGTGGGCAGTGTGCCGGAGAAAAATAAAATCCGGCAGTGGCTGACCGAAGCCGCTCAAAATATCAGTTAAAAGGGGTGCTAATCATGTCGGAGCATATCGCCAGCAAGTTATCTTTTTTAGATCGTTTCCTCACACTGTGGATTTTTGCAGCCATGATTCTGGGCGTGGGGTTGGGTTATTTCGTTGAGGGCGTTGAAGCCTTCATCAACCGCTTTCAGGTTGGAGCGACCAATATTCCCATCGCGGCCGGCCTGATTTTGATGATGTATCCGCCGTTTGCCAAGGTGAAGTACGAAGAGATGCCCCAGGTTTTTCGTAACGGAAAGATTCTGGGATTGTCACTTGTGCAAAACTGGGTCATCGGCCCGATTCTTATGTTTGCACTCGCCATCATCTTTTTACCGGACAAACCCGACTATATGGTCGGTCTCATCATGATCGGCCTTGCGCGCTGTATCGCGATGGTGATTGTCTGGAACGAACTGGCCAAAGGCAGCACTGAATACGCGGCAGGCCTGGTGGCTTTCAACAGCATTTTTCAGGTTTTGTTCTACAGCGTGTTTGCGTGGTTTTTTATCACGGTGCTGCCCCCTTATTTCGGGCTCTCCGGTTCCGTTGTGGATGTCAGCATCCGCCAGATTGCTGAAAGCGTCTTTATCTATCTGGGTATTCCCTGCATTGCCGGTGCGCTGACCCGTCTCATTGGTGTGAAACTTGTTGGAAAAGAAAAATATCACGCGCGCTTCGTGCCGCTGATCAGTCCGCTGACGCTGATCGCTCTTCTGTTCACCATTGTCGTCATGTTCAGCCTTAAAGGCAATCTGATTGTCTCACTGCCTCTGGATGTCGTACGAATCGCTATCCCGCTTTTGATTTATTTTGTAGTAATGTTTCTGGTGTCTTTCTACATGGGAAAAAAGTTGGGAGCGGATTACTCCAAAACAACCACGCTGGCCTTCACGGCCGCCAGCAACAATTTTGAGTTGGCGATAGCCGTTGCGATTGCAGTATTTGGCATCAATTCCGGCGCGGCCTTTGCGGCCGTTATCGGGCCGCTGGTGGAAGTGCCGGTAATGATCGCATTGGTGACAGTGGCGCTAAGATTTCAGACCAAATATTTTCAGAAACAGCACTAATCTGAAAGGAATCATTGTTGTACCGGAAAGGACAGAACAGCTTGATCACCACCACTACAGTCAGGCTTTGATGAAAGCACATCGGTCTGCAATATCTGCAACCGCTCGCGGGGCTTGTATAATAAGGGAATTCCCGGAGCGTCAGCGAATTCGTGTGACACATAAATTTAAAGAAGGAGAATAAAATGAAAATAGAAATTCTGGGAGTTGGTTGCGCTAAATGTCATAAGTTGGAAGAACTTGTTCGCGAAATCGTAACGAAAGAAGGAATCAACGCCGATATTTCCAAAGTTGAAGATTTCAAAAAGATTATGAATTACGGCGTAATGACGACACCGGCACTGGTCATTGACGGTGAAGTGAAGGCGGCCGGGAAAATACCTTCAGAAGACCAGATTAAGGGCTGGTTGAAAAGTAAATAAATATTTAACCTATAGAAGTATAAGGGAGATGACTTTATGGCTGAATGTTGCAGTGGAGGAACAACATTAATTTATGCCTGTTCGGGAGCGGCGGATGTCGGTGAAATCGCCGACCGCGTAACACGGAAACTGCGCAATGAAGGATACGCGAGAATGACCTGTCTTGCCGGTATCGGCGCCGGATTGTCCGGCTATGTGCAATCAGCCAAAGGCGCAGATTTGAACATTACGGTTGACGGCTGTAAGACCGCATGCGCGAAAAAAACTCTCGAAAAAATAGGGGTTAACCCGACATCGTATATTTTGACAGACATGGGGCTTGTCAAAGGTGAAACACCGGTTACAGAAACAATCGTTGCCCAAATATGCAAAAAAATTAAAAACGCCAACGACCATCCAACGTCGCCGGTGCAAATAAACACCGGCGGCTGTTCTTGCGGCGGCAAATGTTAAATCCATCTTATTCAATATAAAGGAGATCACGACTAATGAAATTGCGCTTAAAATTAATAGGTTATTTTGCTTTTCTGGCTGTTTTTGCTTTTGCTTCACTATATCACAATCAATCTTTGGCTCAGGATAAAAGCACCAAAGCTAAAGCAATAAAAGAAAATACTAAGACAGCGGCAAAATCAGACACGGTTTTGGCCACTTTTATTGAAATCGGCGCGGCGAGGTGCATACCCTGCAAAGCCATGCAGCCGATTATGAAAGAGATCGCCTCGGAATATAAAGGGCAGGTCAGGGTCGTTTTTTACGATGTCTGGACCCCCCAAGGAAAAATAGACGGCATGAGATATAATATCCGCGTTATTCCCACACAGGTTTTTCTCGATAAAAACGGTAAGGAATATTTTAGGCATGAAGGTTACTTTCCCAAGGAAGAATTAATCAAGGTGCTTAAAATGCAGGGGGTCAAATAAATGATCGTTGAGCTTTTCACCTGGCTGACAAATGCGCTGACGCAATCTCCCGGAATTGCCATTGGCGCCGCTTTCATCTGGGGCGTGCTTTCAGTTATATTGTCGCCCTGTCATATTGCCTGCATTCCTCTGATTGTCGGTTTCATTGACGGTCAGGGAAACATCACCACGCGACGGGCATTTGGTCTGTCACTTCTTTTCGGATTGGGGATTCTGATCACCATCGGATTGATCGGCCTGATCACCGGCCTGATGGGTCGCATGATGGGAGATATAGGCGGCTATGGTAACTACGCTGTGGCTGTTGTTTTCTTTGTCATAGGTCTTAATTTACTGGGTGTTCTGCCGTTGCCTTTTATGGAAGGAGGAGCGAATCCCAACTATAAAAGGAAAGGATTCCTGGCGGCATTCATTCTGGGACTGTTATTTGGCATAGCGCTGGGCCCTTGCACATTCGCTTATATGGCTACAATGCTGGGCGTGGTGTTCAGTATGGCGCCCACCAAAACAGTTTTTGCGGTGTCGCTGCTTTTGGCTTACGGAATCGGCCACTGCGCGGTTCTTGTTTTGGCGGGTACGTTCACCGAAGTGGTTGAACATTATCTACGATGGAATGAAAAATCAAAAGGCGCAATCATCCTTAAAAAGATTTGCGGCGTTCTCGTGATTTTAGGCGGCGTTTATATGATCGCGCTGAATTTTATGCAGGGATAACGAATGAAAAAAAGAGTCCTGTTTTTATGCACAGCAAATTCATGCCGGTCGCAGATGGCGGAAGGGATCGCGAATCACTTCTGGGGCGATAAATTGGAGGCGTATTCGGCAGGAACACAGGCCTCTTTTGTGAATCCGATGGCCACAGATGTGATGAATGAAATTGGAATTGATATCTCCGGGCAGCGATCCAAGAATCTTTCTGAATTTGACGGTCAAAAATTTGATTACGTGATTACGCTGTGCGGCGATGCCAATGAAACGTGCCCCTTGTATATAGGCGGGACTGAAAAAACGCATATCGGTTTTGACGATCCGGCGAAAGCTTCCGGCTCACCGGAAGATATTTTGAACGAATTCAGGCGTGTGCGGGACGAAATCAAAGAAAAACTGGGCGATTTTTTTGAAACGTAAAAATATTGACTTCAGTAGGGGACAATGAATAAATTAAGCAAAATTGTCTGAAACAAGATTTAAAACAGGGGGCAAACTATAATGAAAATTGTTGAACTTATCAAAAAATATCGTCATATCCTCACCATTTTGCTGGCGCTGGCGGGCATTGGATTTATGGCGTACTACGACTATTGCGATACGGCCTGTAGTTATCTGAAAGGCGACATTCTGGGAATCGACCTCAAGTACGTCGGCATTATTTATATGGCTGTGATTATTGTCTTTGCCGCCTTTAAACAAATGAATTATGTCCGGGCGCTGCTGGCGGCGGGATTGGGTGTTGAAGTCTATCTGTATTACTTTCAGATAGAAAATGAAATTTACTGCCCGTTCTGCCTGGCGTTTTCGATCATGTTAATTTTATCGTTTTTAATTAACTACGAAGTTCCTTCCGTGTGGCGCGAGAAGCGCAGCCGGATGTGGCTATATTTTTTGGGGGAGGTAAGTTTTCCGATGTTTAAATTAAATAAGTTGCCGTTGTTGTTATTCAGCATTCTCGGTTATTTAACTATCCTGTTCACTTTTTCCGGTTCCGTTACGCCGTCTTTCGCGCAGGTAAGCGCGGGCGCCGTGCCCTCGCTGGGCAAGGGACCTTATGAAGTCATTATGTTTGCCGATTACTTCTGTCCGCCATGCTACCGGATTGACACAAAAGCCGAGCCGCTTTTCAAGGAACTGCTGGCAACCGGTAAGGTGAAGATAACTTTTGTTGACGTCCCTTTTTCCCGCCCGACTCCAACCTATGCCAAGTATTATCTTTACGCGGCAAATGCGGATTCCAGCGCGGAGAATATTTCCCATGTGAGAAATTTGCTTTTCGAAGCCGCTCAACTCAGACGCATCCAGGACGAAAACGCCCTGGTTTCTTATCTGAAAGAGAAAAATATTTCATGGAAAGCCATGGACGAAAAAACGATTTTCCCGATATTAAGCGCCATCACCAAGGAACACAAGGTTAACACCACACCCACTTGTGTTATTAAGTATCCCGCCTCTAATGTTAAAAAATTCGTCGGTGATGACCGGATATGGGACGGGCTGACAGAACTTCAGAAGCATGTGTCAATCGAAAAGAAATAAGGGGAAGGTCATTTAAATATTTATGAAAGAATGGCAGAAACTATTTTGGATCATCGCGATATTCCTGGGAGCGTATTATATCCCCTGGAATTCCGTTCTAATAAGACAAGCCGGCCTGGAAGCATTCATGATGCTTCAGGACTATGCGCGTCAGCACGTTCTGACATGTCTGATTCCAGCCTTCTTCATTGCCGGCGCAATCAGCGTTTTTGTGTCACAGGCGGCGGTGCTCAAATACTTTGGTGCAAAGGCCAATAAAATTTTATCTTACTCAGTTGCTTCTGTTTCCGGTTCGGTGCTGGCGGTCTGTTCTTGCACCGTGCTGCCTCTTTTCGCAGGCATCTATACTCGCGGCGCAGGCATAGGACCGGCCACGGCATTTTTGTATTCCGGACCCGCCATCAATGTGCTGGCCATTATTCTGACTGCCAAAGTACTGGGCTGGCAGTTGGGATTGGCGCGCGCCATCGGTGCTGTCGTTTTTGCCATTGTTACAGGTTTGCTGATGGCGTTTATTTTCCGCAAGGATGACGCCAATCGTGAAACAGGCGAACTCTTCCTTCCTGAAGATGACGGAAAAGGACGGGCACTCTGGCAGGACGCCGTTTATATGCTAACGATGGTGCTGATTTTGGTGTTTGCCTCTTTTGCCAGACCGACCGAAAACGACGGTGTCGTATGGCAAATGATTTTCAGCGCCAAGTGGTATCTGGTGATTGCGTTAATGATTGTTTTGGCCGTGATGCTCAAACAATGGTTCGTTAAAGAAGAGCTGAAGGGCTGGCTCGATTCAACTTGGGGGTTTTCCAAACAGATATTGCCGCTTTTGTTGGGCGGGGTGCTGGTGGCGGGATTTCTTCTCGGACGTCCCGGCCATCCGGCGTTGATTCCCGAGCAGTATATTCAGTCTCTTGTCGGCGGCAATTCGCTTTGGGCAAACTTCTTCGCCTCCATTGTCGGCGCTTTTATGTACTTTGCCACACTTACTGAAGTCCCAATATTACAAGGACTCATTGGTTCCGGCATGGGACAAGGACCGGCTCTGGCCCTGCTTCTGGCAGGTCCCGCACTTTCTCTGCCGAACATGATCGCCATCGCCGGCATTATGGGAATCAGAAAAACGGCTGTTTACTGTTCTATCGTGGTCATTCTTTCAACCATTGCCGGCATGGGATACGGCTGGATTGCTTCTTAAGAATATAATTATTAAATCTGGAATGATCACAAAAATAAAAAAGTAATTATTAAATGTATAACATACGAAAAACAAAATACCGGAAGCTGCCTTTAAAAGACCTTTTCAGAAGGCTTTCTCTTTTTCCAACAAAGCCGCCTCTTTCGAAGCTCTACATTGAACCGACAACCCAGTGCAACCTTCAGTGCCGTACCTGTATCCGGAACTCCTGGAATGAACCAATCGGCTCCATGGATATGACCGTCTACCGAAAGCTGCTTTCCGATCTTAAAGATTTAAAAACGCTTAAGTCCATAGCCTTCTGGGGATACGGCGAACCGCTTGCACATCCGGAAATCGTCAATATGGTCGCCGAGGCCCATAAAATCGGCCTGGAAACAGAGGTCATCACAAACGTCCATCTTATGGATAAGGATACGGCAATGGGTTTTATTCAGGCTGGTCTGGATACACTTGTTGTCTCTGTTGACGGAACTACACAGGGATCGTACGAAGATGTCCGCGTTGGCGGGGATCTATCCAGAGTGGAAGAAAACATAAGAGACCTGAACTCGCTGCGCGCAAAGATGTCCGGGAAAAAGCTCAATGTCGGCCTGGAATTTGTTATCATGAAAAGTAATATTAACCAGCTTCCAGACCTTGCCCCTAAGGCAAAAGCTCTGAAGGCGGATTTTATTATGCTGTCTAATCTGCTTCCATGTTCCGAAGATATGAAAGATGAAATCCTCTATTGGATCAGCGCAACCATCAATGAAAATGATGAGCTTCCTAAATGGTCTAATGAACTAATATTGCCACGCATGGATCTGCGCACTGAATATCTTGCTCCTCTTATGGAACTTTTGAAAAAACTGGACAGGCCCATGCCGCAGACAAGAGATATTCCTCAAGAATATTGTTGCCCTTTTGTTCAGAGAGGTTCCGCGGCAATTACCTGGTCAGGCGATGTAAGTCCATGCATCGCGCTTATGCATTCTTACCGTTGTTATATTCTGGGCAGAGAAAAATTCATCAAACAATATTCAGTGGGTAATATTGTTCAGGAAAAGATTGGTGATATCTGGAATAAAAAAAACTATCAAAGCTTTCGGGATCGGGTACTTACCTTTGATTTTTCACCCTGCGTCCAATGCAGCGGTTGTATTAATTCCGAAACCAACGAGGAAGATTGTTTTGGAAACTCCCATCCTGTATGCGGTGATTGTCTCTGGGCAAGAAGTGTTCTGTTATGTCCATGATCATTTAAATTCACCAGATATAATTAAGCCTCGCGAAAGCGAGGCTTAATTTATTCGTGCAAACAAAAATGTTTTTTACCATTTTCTTTTATGTTAAGTGATTCAGACAGCGAAAAGGCGTCTTGACTTTTTCTTCAATTGGCTTATCTGATGCCTCAGCCGGGAGGCCTTCTCGTTTTCTTTAGATTCCAGCGCCTGCCATCTCAGAGTTTTCAACTCGCGAATCTTCGCCTTCAGTTCAGGTTTGGTCATCTTGATTTTGCCTATATGTTTCTTTTTCCTGGCTGGCGCTTCGTCCTTGATACCCCTCGCTTCTTTGATGAAAGCAACGAGTTCTTCCTTTTTCATGTCATGGATTGCTCTTTCATGCGGAATCTTCTCGGCAATCTCCCGCAATTCCTTAATGGTCAATTTATCCAAATGTTTTTCATCATGTTGTTTATGTTCTTTTTTATGAGTCTCTTCTGACATTACGTATAAACCTCCTTATTTTTTATATAGGAAATCAACTTGCAATGTACAAACTAAACTAATGAATTTTTATACCATAACAGGCAATATGGTTCAACCCCGCGAGATTCATTATACTCCATCAAATATATTTTTTATATACATACTTGCCAATTAATATAGAAGATGGTTATACTTATGACTGATATTATCAATGTTATTCCGGAGAGTAATAGAAGATGGAGTCTTTTGTGCTATGCTTTGTTCCTCTTTTTGTGGCTGTCGATGCCGTGGGTGTATTACCTTTATTCATGAATTTCACTGAAGGCATCGAACAAAATAAAATCAAAAAAATTATTATTCAATCAATGATTACAGCGTTAATTGTCGCTCTTGCTTTTATCGCTGTTGGCACAGCAACATTAAAGTTATTGGGCATCACTGTTGCCGACTTCATGATTGCGGGAGGTACACTTCTTTTTGTTATTTCCATTCGCGATATGCTTTCCGTTGAAAAAAATCGTTATTCGGTTGATTTGGAAAGTATGGGTGCGGTTCCAATAGGGGTACCGCTAATTACAGGACCGGCCGTTTTGACAACATCCATGCTTTTGGTTAACGAGCATAATTTATTCATCACGTCTTTGGCCATTATTACGAACATTTTGATTGCCGGAGGTATATTTTTCATGGCACCATTCATCGAGCGCACCATTGGCAAAACAGGTTCCAAAACGATTTCTAAGATTACCAATCTGCTTTTGGCTGCAATTGGCGTCATGATCGTCCGCAGAGGAATTGCCATATTTATTACGCAAGGCATTTAATTATAACGCTTTTTCTGCGTCATTTCGCGTAGCAACCAATATTACGGCAACATATATAATTCACGCCTTATTTTCTCTTTATATCACTTAAATTCCTTGACATTTTTTTTGAAGCAACACTTGACATTATGATTTTAACAATATATAAGGCGCAACCTGCAAAAAAAGGCGCAAGGACGTCCCCATCGTCTAGTGGCCTAGGACACGGCCCTTTCACGGCTGTAACCGGGGTTCGACTCCCCGTGGGGACGCCAATATAAAAACAAAAAGGGCAAGCTTTTTACAGTTTGCCCTTTTTGTTTATCTAAAAATTATATCTGATTTTTATTCTTCTTTTTTCTTACTTGTCTGCTTTTGGGGTGTTTCCTCAGTTTCAGACGATTGTTTTTTTTGTTTCTTCGGTTTTTCTTCGCCCGAGGAAACCGGTTGTTTCTTTGATTCTTTATCACCCTTCTTTTGTTTCGGCTCTACCTGTTTCTGTTCCGATTTTTCCTCTTTTTTCGCCGCCAGTTCAGCCTGCTTCTGCACTTTAGCTTGTCCTAATGCCTCAGCAAGCTTAACAAATTTCTCAATCGCCTTGATTCTTATATTAGTTTCTTTTATTTTTGATTTCAGACTCTTAACAAGAGGATCCTTTTGAGCTTCTTTTTCGCCAATCCCTTTTTGAGTCAGTTGCTGCAATCTTAAATCAAGCTTTTTTTGAAATATCCGAAGCTGTTCTATCCTTACATCTTTACTTTTTGATGCCATTGTTTCCTCTCCTTGCTTTTATAAATAGTTCGTACTTGATAGCAATATTTTTGTCTGAAAGCTATAAATATTATTATATTTCATGATTTTTTTCTCAAAAATCACCATCTTTTCTTATAGCCGTTCCATAACTCCAATTACTTCAATATGCTCCGTTTGCGGAAACATATCTATGGGTAAAAGACTTAGCAGATTGTAACCGTATAGATTTAAATATTTAGCATCACGAGCCTGTGTAGCGGGATTACAGGAAACATAAATAATTTTAAGTGGTTGTAAATCAACAATTGCTTTCAATACTTTCTCTTCACAACCACTTCGAGGAGGATCCAGAATAATCAAAGAAATTTTTTCATCCGATGTTATAGTTTTTTTTTGCAATACGTCTCCGACATCCCCACAAATGAATTTTACGTTTTGCAGACCTGAATTCCTGGCATTTATTCGCGCATATTTTACGGATTTTTCATTTACCTCGATACCTACAATATTTTTTGCAAATGGTGAAAGAAAAACAGAAAATAATCCGCTACCACTATAAGCATCAACGACAGTGTCTACTTCACCAATTGCTGCAAAACGGCAAACTTCATCCACCAGTTGATCCGTTAAATATAAATTGGCCTGAAAAAAACCATCACGAGGCACCAGAAAATTCTTCCCTTTTACCACCCTGACAATCGATTCCTTTTTATTTGCCTGATCGGTAAAGAAATCTGACCAAATTGTCAGTTGATCATCCTGAATATTCCGTAACTGCTTATTTTCTCTCAGGATATTTGTTTTTTCATTAATGGTTTCTTCCATAATTTCGCAATGTTCGATATTCACAAGCCTGCCGCCGGAAACATCCCAAAAACCGATTTGCCAACCATTTGCCGTATTCTTGGCATGATACTGAGCCTTCCCCCGATAATGATATATTTTTGACGCGGCTATCGGCTCTAAAACAGGCGGTGATGAATTTTTACCGATTTTCCAGAATGCTTCCTCAACCTGATTTTTTTTGATTTTCAGTTGATGTTCATAGTTCAAGTGCTGATAACAACAACCGCCGCATTTTTCATAATAACGGCATAAAGACTTTACCCGAAATTGAGATGGTTTGATTATTTTTAATATCCTGCCACGTAAAAATTTCTTTTTTAGCTGAATAATTTCAATTTCCAGTTCATCTCCAATAGCGGTAAAAGGAACAAAGGCAACAAAATTATCAATACGGCCAACGCCTTCTCCACCAAAAGCTATTGATTCAATTTTTATTGTTGCGCGATCTTTTATCTGCAAAATGATCCTCCCTGGTGTAGATAGCATATCGCCAAATCAGTAGTCAACCAGTGATGGCAGTATTTTTCTTTACAACTTAAGATAATATTGTTAATCATATTATTCTTAAAAAAAATAACATAATCGCCATGTGCTCACAAAAAATTGCAAATAATTATCATTGCAAACAGCCTTGTAAAAAGCTCCAGAGGCAAG
>AWGX01000525.1 GCA_000495415.1 Smithella sp. ME-1
TTTGATGGTTACATCGCCAGAAAGTACCATATGATAACCACAATGGGTAAATTTCTTGATCCAATTGCCGATAAAATCATCGTCAATACGGCAATGATTCTTATGATTCCCATAGGCCGCATACCGGCATGGATAGTTGCCATAACAATTATAAGGGATTTGATTGTTGATGTAATAAGAAGCATTGCTTCATCAGAAGGAATTTATATCCAGGCAAGCATTCTGGGTAAGCAAAAGACTGTAGCGCAAATAATAGCCGTTACCGCCTTGATGATACATTACTCGATTTTTGGCATTAATGCTCACACTGTTGGAACAGTGATTCTTTATGTTGCTTTATTCCTCACGATTTATTCAGGAATTGATTATTTTATCAAGTTGTACAAGAGCGTAGTGAAGTAACCTCTGTCACTTTCCCAATAATTACTGCCAAATAAAAAATTAATAAGAAAAACAACGACAGATTATTAATTATTTTTATTATTTTTGTTGACAATAGATATCTATTTGTTATATTCAGCGCCGTTTCAATGAGCGGGCGTAACTCAGCGGTAGAGTGCTACCTTGCCAAGGTAGACGTCGACGGTTCAAATCCGTTCGCCCGCTCCATTTTATTTTAGGCGGCATAGCCAAGTGGCTAAGGCAGCGGTCTGCAAAACCGTTATTCCCCGGTTCAAGTCCGGGTGCCGCCTCCAGTGAAATTTAAGGAGTTTACTTCTTTATGGAAGTAGCTCCTTTTTCTATTTAAAAGTATTTATATATTAATAACTTAGAAATAATATTTGTAAGTATTTCTTTAAATATAGCGCTTCTTAATCTTCATAATTAATTGTTCAATATGGATTGGTCGTTGACTAATAGTCTTAATAATGGTATACTAATTTATTGTTATGGAAAGGCAGGCAAAGAAAAAAATGTTTAAAGTAGGGGATTTGGCTGTATATCCAGCTCATGGAGTTGGTGTAATTGAAGCTATTGAAAATAGAGAAGTAATGGGTAAAAAGCAGCCATTTTATGTCATGAAAATTATGGGTAACGGAATGAAAATCATGATTCCGATGATGAGTGTTAAAGCAGTCGGATTACGTGA
>AWGX01000526.1 GCA_000495415.1 Smithella sp. ME-1
AGCGGCGGTGGAAGCTGTACTGGGTGAAAAACTTCAGTATGTGGTCGTCAAAAGTCAGGAAGACGGCGTTCGCGCTATTGATTATTTAAAAAATCATCAATTGGGCCGCGGTAGTTTTGTATCAGTGGATTTGCGAAACCGCGACGCGAAAACATACAGCGAAGAACATCATCAGGAAGCTGAATACTTATTACAGAAAGTTAAAGTTCAGGAAGATTTTAAGCAAATTGCCGAATGTCTGTTAGGAGAGGTTCTTCTCATACCAACAATTGAAAAAGGTCTTTCTCTCTGGAAGCAAAATGATTTCAAAGGAACCTTTGTTACACCGGATGGAGATATTATAAGCCCAAATGGAGTGCTGACAGGCGGCAGCGGATCGG
>AWGX01000527.1 GCA_000495415.1 Smithella sp. ME-1
GATAGGGAAGGAAACATTGTATATGTTTAATTGCCGGAGCAATAATACGGCCGATCACTTCGCTACGGCTGATTTCGTCTTTATCATTTCTGCAGTTTAACAACGTTATATCCCTGTCTGCGCAGCAAGTTAACCAGTCCATCCGGACCGACAAGATGCGCCGCCCCCACAACTACCATCGTGTTTCCTGAATCATTGAGAAATTTTTTGATATCTCCCAGCCATCTATTGTTTCTATCGACGACTATAGCTTGATACAATTTCGGATAGAGCTTCAGGCCATTAATGTAAAGCTCTTCCATTTTAATCTCATCTCCTTTTCTCCAGGCCACCAGATATTCTTTCAGCGCTGTTTCAATCTGTTTAAATTCGTCGATAGCTTCAAGAATCTGATCATTTCCCACCGTTGATTCCATGGAAAGAAGAAGACGCAGTTGTTCATCGACCGTTTCCAAACTTCCTGTCGCTTTTCCATCCTGCAGAGCTTTTTCTTTAAAATAATAATCAACACCTTTCTGCGGATCGGCGCCGATTCTGTTCATTTCCTGAATCGTAAGCGTCATTACAAACAAAGCCGGCTTAAATAACCTGTATAACTCTAGCGGATAATTTCGTTCTCTACAAAACTTCTCGGCTTTGGCGTAAGCCTCAGGTGAAATGTGATCTTTGAGAGTTGTGCCGTCAGCGTAAATTGCCCCACCCAGAAATTCCACCATTTGTCCCTGATTTCCTGTTTCATCGGGCGGGATTTCAAATATGATTTTACGGGAATTTTTATAAGCTGTGGAAAATTCGGCGGGCAGAGGATAATCGGATGCTCTCAGCATGTGGAAAGATCCCGCCAGATAAACTTTTGCTTTAGAGGAACTTACCACCCAAACGGAGCTTTCCGCCCAAACATTAAAAGCCACCGACAAAATAATTAATGCCGGAATTATTCGTCCCAAAAGCTGTTTCATTGAATTCTCCTTTTGTGCGTAATTAAACAATAAATTCCTGAATATTTATTAGATTTCTGTCCTTTTTACCTGCTATTGTGCTTTTATATAAAAAAATAATTATATAGTCAATTTCACTACTGTCCGGAATAATTAGT
>AWGX01000528.1 GCA_000495415.1 Smithella sp. ME-1
TTCACGTGAAACATTATCAGTGATCCACGGGATAATCCCACTTAGCTTTCGCAGGTGGGATAATTTGACTAATTCTTCAAACTTCATACCGACTTGTCGGGAGTTGCTATACTGCGGCGCTACGCGCGCTTGTTATAGTTTGTCTAGCAAGCTTCAGTGCACTTTGTTTCTGAAGCCAGGGTCTCATTGTTAGCTTGGCTCACTATAAGCAAGTCTCATTAAAAAAGGCAGGCTTAAAATCCTGCCTTTTTGCATTTAATAAAGTTTCAGTGAACTATTCCATGTGTAAGCCGACAAAGAAATTGGATTTGCCACGTTTAACCAAAAGCATAACACCTTTCTTTTGGGCGGCTTTACTCATTTCTGCGTTGTATTGCTTTATGGAGGTAATTTTTGTTTTATTAACTTGAGCAATTATATCATGTGCCTGAATGCCTACATTGTCAGCCGGACTACCCTCTTCTACATCAGTAACTATTACACCGGCGTCTTGTGGAATTCCCAATTGTTTAGCGATGTCTTTAGTGACTTCCTGTGCAGAGATTCCGAAATAATCACTTCCTGATTTTTTTGCCAGGGCTGTTTCGGCTTTTTCAGTCCGCTCAGCGACAATTACTTGAAATGATACCTCTTTGCCATCACGAAGGGCTTTAATAATTGCCTTTTCGCCAACATGTAATGAAGCGATTATCAGCAATAATTCATGGGTATCTTTAACAGGCTTTCCGTTTATTTCAGTAATTATATCACCTACTTTAATACCAGCTTTATCGGCGGGATCACCTTTAACAACATCGGAAACCAATGCACCATTTTTGTTTTTATGATTGATACTTTTTGCTATATCGTCTGTAATATTTTGAATGGAAATTCCCAGCCATCCCCGTGTTACTTTACCTTTTGTTTTTAACTCCTCCAAAATACTTTTTGCCATATTTATCGGTATGGCAAATCCTATGCCCTGTCCCTGAGAAACGATTGCCGTATTAATGCCAATAACCTTTCCGGCCATGTTAAATAATGGTCCTCCGC
>AWGX01000529.1 GCA_000495415.1 Smithella sp. ME-1
CGTTATCCTTTAAAATCGAAATGGTATAATAATCTATAAAAAATATTTTCTCACAATTTCTATAAAATACAAGCGACATGAATCAACGTTTCAGCAAGCCGAACTCTTCCAGCATTTTGTCAGAACTTGTCCATTCTTTTTTTACTTTCACAAACAATTCCAGATAAACTTTGGCGCCGAATAATTTCTCCATTTCCAGTCTGGAATGCGTGCCGATTTTTTTGAGCATGGTTCCTTTTTTGCCTATCATAATCGCTTTCTGAGAGTCTTTTTCCACATTAATTGTCGCATTGATTAGAATTAGATTTTTCTCGTCGTCTTCTTTAAATAAATCAACTTCGACTGCAGTGGAGTAGGGGACTTCCTGCTTGGTAAAAAGTGTTATTTTTTCACGGATAAACTCGGCGGCAATAAATCTTTCAGTTGCGTCGGTAATAATGTCGTCAGGATAATATTTAGGCCCTTCCGGAAGACTTGCTATAAGGGCATTTAATAAATCATCAATGCCTTCTCCCTTCAATGCGGAAATCGGAAAAATCTCCCGGTAATCGTAAAGATTACGGAATTTATCAATCAGAGGAAGCAGAATTTTTTTCTCGATAAGATCAATTTTATTGATAACCAGAAAAACAGGTGTTTTGACTTGAAGCAAAGATTCTATTAAGAAAAGGTCATGGGGATGAACGTCGGTATTGGCTTCAATGAGCATTAACAATACATCAACACTGTTGATTGTTTCCCTTGTTGTCTGCACCATGGCGCGATTCATAGCAGTCTTAGGTTTGTGCATTCCGGGTGTGTCCAGAAAGATAAGCTGTGCGTTGGGGAAATTCCTGATACCGGTTATTTTGTTTCTGGTCGTCTGCGGTTTATCGGTGATAATGGAAATTTTATCGCCGATAATAGTGTTGAAAAGGGTAGACTTCCCCGCGTTCGGACGGCCTATGATGCTGATAAATCCTGATTTAAACAAATTCTATTATCTCCTTTGTCCAATTCTAAATCAAAGGGATTCCCGGCGAATGCCGGGCCTACTCCCCGCAACTTCAATATCATCTTTGATTTAGAAA
>AWGX01000530.1 GCA_000495415.1 Smithella sp. ME-1
CGGCGCGTTTGGGAAACGCGCCCTACCACGCCGTATTGTTATTAAAATATTAGGAAAAAGTTCGGATAGTAATTGTTATATCTTAATATGTTTATAAGATAACTTGGTTTAGGGAAACTGCACTGATGAAAAAAATTATTATACTTGTTTTTTGTATTATCCTGTCTGCCTGTAGACAATCATATATTATACCGTACCAGCCTAATTCGAATGCTATTGATTCTGCTCAAACAATTGAGCGAATTATCAGATCACAACCACCTGCATGGACTACAGTACCTTATGAAATATCTGTGACAAAAGATTGTATACAAATGAGGCTTGTAAAAGAGCTTCGTAAGCAGAAGGGGGTTGAAGATACATCAATGACCATTTGCTATGAAAACATTGGCAAAGTTATTCTTTATAAAACGGATATTTGCTATGTGGAGATTTACGATCGTATGAATAATTGGATGTATACGGTTTATTCTTTTGAAGAGAATAATGCTAAAAAATTCATTGATGCTCTATATACCATGATGAAATCAAAATAGAGAATAAATTCGAAGATAGAAACATAAAGCGGCGCGTTCGGAAAGAACGCGCCGCTTACTTTTTGATTTTGTCCAGACTTTCATTATTTTTTAAATACAGGAAAATCTGGCGTAAAATTTATTAGTTGGTGTACATTTTTTCGATATCGTCTTTGAATTTCTCAAAAACAATCCTGCGTTTCAGTTTTAATGTCGGTGTAAGCTCGCCTGATTCAACGCTGAAAGGTTTCTCCAGTATTTTATAATACTTTATTTGCTCGTAACGAGGCAGTGTTTCGTTGACTTCATCCACCTGTTTTTTAAGTAGTTCTTTAACTTTATCATTTTCGATAAGTTCTTTATCGGAAGCAGCAGTAATGCCGTTGTGTTTGGCATAACGCTGAAGTTCCGGAAAATCAGGCACTATTAGCGCTGTCAAGTATTTTCTGGCATCTCCAATCAGGCAGGCCTGATCTACGTAAGGTTTGGCTGTAATGGCAAGTTCAATGGGATGAGGGGCTACATTCTTCCCGCCCGAAGTGACAAAGAGTTCTTTCTTGCGGTCGGTAATCAGAAGGAAACCGTCCTTATCAAATTCGCCGATATCACCCGTCTTAAACCAGCCGTCTTCAGTGAATGCCTCGGCTGTTGCTTCAGGTAAATTCCAATATCCTTTGAATACCTGGGGACCCTTAACCAGGATTTCACCATCCTCGGCGATTTTTTCCTCCGTCCAGATAGCCGGTTTGCCGACGGTGCCTGGTTTGATCTGCAGCTTGTGAGCCACCGCATTATAAGCCAGTGAAAGGCTTAATGAGCGAATAGGATTGGTGTAGGGTGACAATCCCTGTGCCTGCTTGGTTACCATCAGATGTACGGTCAGATCGATCATTTTGTTCTGGAACCAGCTGGCTTTGCTTACATCGAAATTGCCGGAAAATTCAGGTTCATTAAAATTGATGACAGGTGATGTTTCCGTCAACCCGTAACCTTCACTGAGCTGAATTCCCAGCGAGCGGATGAATACGCAAACGTCCTTGGAAAGCTTACCTCCACCGGACACCCCCAGCACGACGTGATCCAGACCGGCTGTTTTCTTGATTTTGTTGAAAACCAGAATGTTGGCGAGAGCGAATTGAAGCAAATCGGCCTGTCCCATTCTCGTGGCAGTCGCCATGGCATTCGAGTATTTTTCTCCGAGCTTCATGGCCCATTCAAAAATGGATTGAGTTGTTTTGTTCTGACGTGAGACAATTGATTTAGTCGTGTCGTATATTTTTTCCCATAAACGCGGAATGCTGATAACAACGTTGGGCCTGATTTCCAGAAGATTTTTCGGTATTTTTTCGAAACTCTCGGCGAAGACGAGAATGCCGCCCTGCTGCAGAGCTCCCACGTGATAATCACTTGTTCTTCCGAAAACATGGCACAAGGGCAAATGCACCAGGTGTGTCAAATGAAGACCGAGCACTCTCTGGCGCTTAAGCAACGTCGAATTAGAGCCCTGATGAAGGTTGGCTACCCAGTTTTTCTGGGTCAGAATCGCCCCCTTCTGCTTTCCTGTTGTTCCTGAAGTATAAATTATTGAAGTGACGTCGTCGGGGCCAAAACTATTGATATTTTTTTCTATTTCCTCATCGCTTACTTTTCCTTTGCCTAAAGCAATTACTTCGTCAAAGGTGTATACTCCGTCCGGCTTTGTACCATTCCAGGAGCACATTGTGATAATTTTTTCTATAGGGGTACCATGCGCCTTTGCCTTGAGGGCCATTTCACCTCTGTCCTGAGAAGAAGCGATGACAATTTTGGATCCGCTGTCTGATGTCATATAACCCAATTCTTCAACAGTTAAAGTGGGATAAAGGGGAACGCCGATAGCGCCACAGGCTTGAATAGCCTGATCAGCTATTATCCATCTTGGTCTGCTTTCAGAAAAGATTACTATTCTGTCGCCTTTTTTCAATCCTAAAACAATTAATCCCTTGGCAAGACCAATTGCTTCGTCGCGTGTTTCTTTCCATGTTCGTGAATGCCATTCACTGCTCGGGTCGCCTTTTTTGTCCAACTTAGCCCGAAGAAGTTCGACCTGATCTCCATAACGTAAAGCCTGATTATGGAATATCCCGCATAAAGTATCCGTTCTGTAAGCCATGATTCCATCCTTTCTTCTTGTAAACGATTTTTTCTTGTGTATATAATCTGCAATTATTAAAAAAAGAGCGTTTGATTGCTCTCTAATTATTTTTTATGACGGATGTTTCATAATATCTTTTTTTCTAAAAAATCAAGTTTAAATTCATTTATAACCAGACAATCTTGAACAAGTTTTATTTCCTTTTGTAAATAAAACGGTCCAAAAAGCGGTTGTAATTTGTCCAGTCAGAATCATTATTAGTGGAATCATCGATAAATGTTTGAAAAGCGTTGAATTTAGCATCAAGATCGTCAATGTAATGGACGACAAGCGCTTCCAGAGTCTTTGGACGCTTAGGGGAACCGAATTCGAATTCTCCATGATGACTTAAAATAATATGGCGTAATTCCAGAGCTAATTGTTGAGGAAAATCATCAATAGCGGCAATTTTTTTATTGATCATTTCCACGCCCATAACAATATGGCCTATTAGTCTTCCTTCATCGCTGTAATCTATTATGTGATCGTAAGAAAATTCATATATTTTGCCGATATCATGTAGAATTCCTCCGGTAATAACCATGTCTTTGTTGAGAATGGTGTAATGTTCTGATACTTTTTCTAATAAACGTACGACCGAAAGTGTATGTTCCAATAGTCCACCTAAATAAATATGGTGAAAACCTTTTGCTGCAGGTGCCCGTTGAAAAAGCTCTGCGATTTTCTGATCATGCATAAAAGCATATAGCAAATTTTTCAGTGGTTTGGTTTGTATTTTTTCAACGTATGTTAGTATTTCATTAAACATATCAATAACATCGCCTTTGGCTGCGGGCAAATAGTCTGTGGGTTCGACATCTTCCCAGGCGATTTTTTTTATTTTAATAATAGATATTTGAATGGAGTTTTTGTAATTGGCAGCTTTTCCTTCAATATAAATTACATCACCTTTTTTAAATTGCTGATCTAATTCGGTCGCGTTATCCCATATCTTGCCGTCAAGTTCACCGGTTTTATCCTTCAGGCGCACATTCAAATAAGGAGAACCTTTCAAAGAAAAAGCCATATTCTTTTCGGTAGCTAAAAAGGTTGATGCTACCTTATCCCCCTGTTTGATGTCTTTAAGATAAATTTCTTTGGTCTTCAATTTTTCCCTGCCTTTCCTGCTGATAAATATTCGTTTATCATCGTTAACGTAACGGGAAAAGTAATTTTTAGAAATTATTCTTCCATTACATATAATAGCGCAGATAGATTTTCATTAATGCTTTTACCACATGTTACGACGGAAGCAATGATTCTTTGTAGTATTAATTGCTCATATTTTCTCTCTTAAAATGCGATGATCGCCAACCCGGACAGTAAGTTTGCTCATATCAAAATATTCCATCAGAGGAATTATATATTTACGGGAAAGGCCGGTTAAATCCTTGAAGGTCGCCGGTGTTGCTTTACCGTCTTTTATCAACATTGCTTTATAATCATTATGTAATTTATTAAACGGTTCGCGGGCGAAGCACAGATCTTCGTTGATTTTAATTAAATCTCCGTCTTTGAGCATCAGTTTAATAATGCTTTGCGCTTTGGCTCTTTGATCTTTGAAATCGTTGATAACGTCGTTTAAGTTTGGAGGTGTGAGTCCGGCGTCATTGTAAATCCGGGCAATGTTCTTCCGCAGAGAATCCAGATCATCGGCAAGCTCTATTTTGTGCTCTGCCAGGCGCACGTTGTCTTTATCGCTGACAATGATTTCTTTTTTAACGAGATTCCGTAATGCCAAATTATAGAGTTTTGTCGATATGGCGTGACCAAGTGTTTCTTTAAGCTGCTCTTTGGAAATGCCTTCCTGCAAAGGATTCTTTTTATGATGAGCCGCTAGTTTTTTACTGATAAGTTCTTCCAGTTGATTGTAGAAGAAAGCGGATATAACGGTTGTATCTTCACTGTCCAGCAGAATAGCTTTTCTGGCAGAAAATAAGTTTTCTAACGCTTCACGGATTTTTTTTGTATTTACACCAAGACGAAAATTAAGCCCGCGCAAATTGATACCGGAAAAACCTGTCCTCTCCATAATTACGGAAATTCGTTCCGGTAGCGGTCCGTTCAGCAATGTATTCAAATCGGCAATTATTTTCTCGTTTTGTCTTTTATGTTTTGAGGGCAGGGGATCAATAATACGGCCGCCGCCAATCGTGGTAACCGGAGAATAGCTTCTCAAAACAAAGTGATCGCCGGCAACAACAACATCTTTATCAGTCAAAACAAGTTGTGCAAATCCTTTCTGTCCCGGTGTAAGCTCATCTTTATCCAGTAATGTTATACGGGCGATAATTTCGCTTGTTCCTGTGTGCAACCGAACAAGAGAACGGTTCTTCAGATTTTTTGAATTGGAGGCAAGGAATTCGACAAAGATGTCTAATCTCTGAGATGGCCATACTGTTTTAGGGCGCACAAGCACGTTTCCGCGTTCAATGGCCGATTTTTCAATCCCTTGAAGATTTATAGCCGTGCGTTGGCCGGCCCAGACTTCTTCAACCGGCTGATTATGCACCTGCAAACCTCTGATGCGGGCAGCGATATTTTGGGGAAGTATCTCTACTTCTTCATTGGATTTAACGTGGTCGGAGACAAGAGTTCCTGTAACAACAGTACCGAAACCTTTCATCGTAAACACGCGATCCACCGGCAGCCGGAAAATTCCATCGTTGGCTTTTTCATTGATTTTATTTACTGTTGTATCGATTGCCTTTACAAGATCGGGAAGGCCTTTCTGCTTGATGGCAGAAACCGGCACAATCGGTGCGTCTTCTAAAAAAGTGCATTTCAAAAATTCAGTGATTTCAGACTGCACTAATTCCAGCCATTCTTCTTCCACAAGATCGATTTTGGTCAAAGCAACAAGACCTTTAGAAATTCCCAAAAGAGAACAAATTTGTAAATGTTCCTTCGTCTGCGGCATGATACCTTCATCTGCGGCAATAATCATCATGACTAAATCAATGCCTGCCGCTCCGGAAACCATGTTCTTTATGAATTTTTCGTGGCCGGGAACATCAACGATACCGAGTGTTTGACCGGAAGGAAGGGCAAGGGAGGCGAAACCAAGTTCAATGGTTATGCCTCTTCTTTTTTCCTCTTTCAAACGATCGGTGTCTGTTCCGGTGAGTGCTTTAATTAGCGCAGTTTTCCCGTGATCGACATGACCGGCGGTGCCAAGAACGAAATGTTTCATATGTTTGCCTGTTCGATATGGATAAATATTTTGTGAAAATAACAAACTCCTCAATTTTTCACAACATTATAATTTGTTATGTGATTTATCTTGATAAAGGCACGTATTAACACGAGAAAACAGACGGTGATTTAATGATTGAAAATATCGGCATAAATTGTTAGGCGTATCACATTAAGAGGTTGTACTTGCGTATATTAGGTTTAGATTACGGTGAAAAGAAAATTGGAGCTGCCATTTGCGATGAATTGGGAATGACAGCACAAGGATTACCCACTATCATCAGAAAAAACAGGAAACATGATTGGGATATGCTGGATAATCTTATTAAAAGTTACAATGTTGAAGAAATTGTAATAGGTTATCCTGTTCGGCTTGATGGTTCAGAGGGCATACAGTGTGAAAAAGTAAATCGTTTTTCAGCACAGTTAAGTAAGAATTATTCCCTGCCGGTTATTAAATGGCCGGAAACACTATCTACCAAAGAAGCTGAAGAAATATTAATCAAATCAGGTATACATTGGAAAAAAAGAAAAGAAAAAATTGATAAACTGGCTGCCTGTCTGATTCTTCAAAATTATCTCGACTCCATCGATAAATAATTAAAATTAATTTTATATAAAATATGGGAAAAATAAAGTGAAAAAAGACTTGCGATGAGTCAGGCGTTGCGCAGACAGAAAAAGATTAGATAATATGCAAATGAATAAACTTTTCTCGTTCACATTTTTTAAAAGCCCCTTTTTTACAAACAGGGTTAGTCGCACTGTAGTGATATCTTTTGCGATTATTCTGCTTTTTCTTGTGCTATTGATGAATTACTCAACCAGTTCCATAGATAAAAGAAATGTAAACGTGATCGTTGATATACCGACTGGCTACAGTTTTTTTAAAGTAACGGAAATACTCAATCAGGCGGGATTGGTCAAAAACCGTGTTTTCTTTTATAGTCTGGCCATAGTAAAGAGAGCCGTACGTTCTATTCGTGCCGGCGAATATGAATTCAACACATCGCTGACCCCTGCAGCAATGATTGATAAATTATTACATGGAGAAATAAAAATTCATAAAGTCATTATCCGCGAGGATCTATCGATGCGGGAAATTGCAGCGGTTTTGGACAAGGAAAAATTGATTAATAAAGAAAATTTTTTTGAGGTAGCGACTGATGAAGAATTTTTGAAATCGCTGGGTATCGAAGCTGATTCCGTAGAAGGGTATCTGTTCCCCGATACTTATTTCTTTGATCGTTCGATGAGTACTCGCCAGATTATGAAAATAATGGTTAGTCAGTTTTGGAAAAAAGTTACACCGGGAATGATTAAAAGAGCAGGAGAGATGAAATTAGACATTCATAAGTTTGTTACTTTTGCCTCTATTATTGGCAAAGAATCAGGTGACGATGCGGAAAAACCCATGATTTCAGCGGTATTTCACAACAGGCTCAGAAAGAGAATGCGCTTACAAAGTGATCCCACAGCCGTTTATGATTTGGATAGTTTTGAAGGCAAAGTCCTGCGCAGTCATTTGAGAAGAAAATCTCCTTATAATACTTATGTTATAAAAGGCTTGCCGCCGGGTCCCATTGCCAATCCGGGTGTGGCTTCTTTGAAAGCTGTGCTTTATCCAGCTCCGGTAAATTATCTTTATTTTGTTTCCAAAAAAGACGGTTCACACTTTTTTTCAGCTTCACTGGCTGAGCATAAACGTGCCATAAATCGTTATCGATACATTAATAATGAATTAATACAGCAACTTAAAGTGCAAGAACCTAAATGAAAAATAACGAACAAAGTCTTTAATTTTTTAATAAAAATTTTTATTTCAGCTGTTTTTTTCAATTCAAAAAAAGATCGCCTGTTATTTCCGTATTTCCCCAGTAATTTTAAGTTACTTAACCCTGAAAAAATTAAATTTTTTGCTTGACAAAGACAATTGTGATCTTTATAGTTGGCTCAGTGGAGTAAAGTGGCTTATCGTGGAGGAAAGTGATGTCTGTTTTTAGAGGGCAATATCATCATGCTATCGATGAAAAGGGGAGAATAATCTTTCCGTCCAAGTTCCGTGAAATTTTTGCGGATGAGTACGACAACCGGATTGTGATTACCAACTGGGACCAGTACTTGATGGTTTTTCCTTACGATGAGTGGTTGATAATTGAAGAAAAAGTAGCCCATCAATCCAAATTGCGCAAAGAGGTGCGTTCATTTCAGCGCTTCTTTATGTCCGGAGCGGTTGATTGCAGTATTGACGGACAAGGGCGTGTGCTTATCCCGCCGACTTTACGCGAATATGCCCAATTGGAAAAAGATATTGTTCTGGCCGGTATGCTGAAGAATATTGAAATCTGGTCGAAAGATCGTTTCGAAGAAAGAATGAAACAGGCCGCCGGTGAAATTGACAAATGCGCCGACTTCATAGCCGATCTGGGAATCTAAACCATGATTACCGACTTCTATCACGAGCCGGTAATGGTTAAAGAAGTTATTGAATCGCTTTTAGTCAGTAGAACGGGAGTTTACGTGGATTGCACTGTGGGGGGTGCAGGTCACGCTTACGCGATACTTAAAGAAACTGACGCGCTGCTGGTGGGGATTGATTGTGATGATGATGCTCTGCAGTTCGCGGAAAAAAGACTGGCCCAGTTCGGTTCACGCAAGCTTTTGATCAAGGCTAACTTTGCTGATTTAGACAATATACTAAAAAGTTTAAATATAGAAAAAGTTGATGGCGTTCTTCTGGATTTAGGAGTTTCTTCCCATCAACTGGAAACAGACCACAGAGGTTTTAGTTTTAATAAAAAGGCGCTGCTCGATATGCGTATGGATCGCAGTTTGAAACTTAGCGCTTACGATATTGTCAACAGCTTCGCGCAAAACGAACTGGAAAACATCATCAGGTTTTACGGAGAAGAAAAAATGGCAACAAGAATAGCCAGGACAATATCAAAGAAAAGACAACTTGCGCCCATTGAATCAACTGCGGAACTGGCGGCAATTGTTGCTTCCTGCATGCCTGCCAAATTAAAATGGCAGAGAATTCATCCCGCCACAAGAACATTTCAAGCCATAAGAATCGCCGTCAACAACGAATTGGATAATATCAAACCGGCAATTAACGCTGCGGCTGATGCGCTGAAAACAGGCGGTCGCCTTTGCGTAATTTCTTTTCATTCGCTGGAAGATCGCATTGTAAAAAATGAATTTCGCACTTTAACCGGATTTTGTGTCTGCCCGAAGGACATACCGTTTTGCGTTTGTCAAAAAGAAGCAAAGCTGGAAATAGTGACTAGAAAAGCGCTAATTCCTGCGGCAGAAGAAATCGAAGCTAATCCACGCGCTCGCAGTGCTAAGTTGCGTGTAGCCCGGAGAGTTTAAAATGGCACAATCTGCAGAATCTGTCGGAACAAGAGTTGTCCCCCGTTTTCAGGAAGCAAAAGAAGGTTCTTTCGGAATTAAATATTCGACATTTATTATTTTTGCCATTGTATTCATGTTTGTTGCTTTAATCTATGTCGGTTCCCATATTCGTATGACCGAATTGGAATATAATATCGCTACGGAGCTAAGCATCAAAGAGCAGAAGTTGGAGGAGCAAAAAAAATTAAAATTGGAATATGCAATGCTCAAATCACCGCAGAGAATTGAAAGCATTGTAAGAAACAAATTGCAAATGTCGTATCCTGATAGCAGCCAGGTAATTGTTTTAAAGAAATCGGGAGAATAATATGGTAGCCGAATCGAAAAAATGGCTGAAGATAAGAATAGTCATTCTTTTATCGGTTTTCCTTGTGTTCTTTATTGCCTTGATATCACGGGCGTTCCAGTTGCAGGTTTTATCGGGTCAAAAGCTGAAATCATTGGCACAAAGACAGCACACCACTGTCCTGCAGTTGCAGCCGGAAAGAGGAATAATCTTTGATCGCAATGGCGAAAAACTGGCCATTTCAATTATGACAAACTCCGTTTGCGCCGATCCCACTAAGATTGCTGATCCCGCTAAGGTTTCCAGGCAAATCGCCGAAATTCTTGGTTTGGATAATCAAACAGTATACAAAAAGATATCGGCACCCAAAAACTTTTGCTGGCTGGCCAGAAGGATTTCTCCGCAGCAGGCCGTTGCTGTAGAAAACGCGGATATTGAAGGAATATTTTTGGTCAAAGAACCTAAACGCTTTTATCCCAATGGTGAACTGGCTGCGCATTTACTTGGGTTTGTCGGCCTGGATGCCAGTGGCTTGGAAGGACTGGAAAAAAAATACGATGAATCCTTGAGAGGTAAACCGGAGAAGTTAGCCTGGGCCAGAGATGCCAAGGGGCAAAAGCTGTTTCTGCGCGTACAAAAAAATGAGACTAGGAGGGATGAAAGTGAAAATCTTGTTTTAACCATCGATAACCGGATTCAATATCTTGTGGAAACTCATTTAAGAGAAGCTGTGCTCGACAAGGGTGCCAAGTCCGGCGTAGCCATTGTAATGGACCCCAAAACGGGAGAAATTTTGGCACTTGCCAATCAGATAGGTTTCAATCCCAATAACATCGAGGGGCTTACAGCGGAGAAATGGCGCAATCGTGCCATTACCGATATCTTTGATCCCGGATCAACGTTCAAACCTTTTTTAGTGGCCGGTGCGCTGGAAGAAAAAATAATTAAAGAATCAGATAGATTTTTCTGTGAAAATGGAAAATACAAAGTGGCTAATCGTGTCATTCATGAAGCACAGAAAAAGCGCCACGGAATGCTGACGGTCAGGGATATATTGAAATACTCGAGCAATATTGGTTCAGCGAAAATCGCTCAAAAGATGGGCAAGGAAAAATTTAATGAATATATTCAAAAATTCGGTTTTGGGGAGAAGACTAGTATAGATTTGCTCGGCGAATCATCGGGATTGTTGAGACCGGTGAAAAAATGGGTGCCGGTTGATACGGCTATGATTGCTTTTGGCCAGGGGATATCAGTCACGGCGATTCAATTGATTACAGCTGCTTCGGCAATTGCCAACGATGGAGTTTTAATGAAGCCTTACATTGTGCGGGGCATTGCCGATAAAAATAATCGTCTAGTCAAACTTTATGCGCCGACGGTTGTGCGTAAAGTTATTTCTCCGGACGTGGCAAAGCGTCTTACCAATATGCTGACGGAAGTTGTCGATGCACCTGACGGTACCGGAAAGAGTGCTCGTATTGCCAATGTTGCTGTTGCCGGTAAAACGGGAACTTCACAAAAATTCGATTCTAGACTTGGTGTATATTCATCGGAGAGGGTACGTACATCTTTTATGGGATTTTTCCCCGCTGATAATCCTCAGGTTGCTATTCTGGTAATGCTTGATGAACCCCAGAGAGATAAGTGGGGTGGCGTTGCCGCCGCGCCGGTGTTTAAAAATATCGGTGAACAGATACTAAATTGTTTCAAGACAAATATCAGGGAAACTCCTGTTTTTGAAGAAAATCCAAATAAGGTTGAACTGGTTTCGACACAGCAAACCTTAACTGAGCAAAATATTGTTAATGATGATGAATCGACCATGCCTAATTTTGTTGGTTTGACGCTACGAGAAGCGATGAAAAAAGCAAAAGCCGAATCAGTAGATCTTAAGGTAACAGGTAATGGCTGGGCTGTACGTCAGTACCCGCCGGCCCATACCCCACATGGAGAAGAGCGGGTGTGTAATGTTGTTTTTGAGTTGAACAATTGAGGTTTTAATGAAACTTAACCTCTTAATTGAAGGACTGGAAGTGATCAATATTTCCGGAGACACTCGTCAAGAGGTCTCTTCTGTCTGTTATTCCGCGGATAAATGCGAAAAAGAATCTCTGTTTGTCGCTGTTACAGGATTAAAACATGACGGGCATGATTATATTGCAGATGCGGTAGCCCGTGGAGCGCGGTCTATTGTTCATGAAAAAGATTTCAATGCCTCATCGAACGTAACGGCAGTTAAAGTTACCGACAGCAGGCGTTCGCTAGGCGTATTAGCCAAAAACTTTTTTGGCAATCCCTCTGCCGATTTAGTACTTGCTGCAGTTATCGGAACAAACGGTAAAACAACAATATCTTATCTTCTGGAATCCATACTTAAAGCGGCCGGTTTTAAATGCGGTGTTCTGGGGACGGTTAATTACCGTTACAACGATAAGATCTATCCGGCACCTAATACTACTCCCGAATCTTACGATTTACAGAAAATCTTACGCGCAATGCTGGATGATGATGTCACTCACGCTGTTGCCGAAGTTTCATCTCATGCTGTCGATTTAAAGAGGGTTGATGATTGTGATTTTGATTTGGGTGTTTTTACCAATCTAAGCCGTGATCATCTTGATTATCATTTGACGATGGGGAATTATTTTCAGGCTAAAAAGCGATTTTTTTCTGAAGTATTACCCAAGAGCAAAAAAAATTACCCGCAAAAAATGGTCATTAATGCCGATGATCGGTGGGGGCAAAGAATTTTAAAAGAGGTAAAATTACCGGCAGTAACTTACGGCATAGAAAGTGAAAGTTCAATTCGGGCAACAAACTATGAGCTGGCCTTATCCGGGATTAAAGCAGCGGTTGATTTAGATGGAGAAACATTTTCCATAAGATCATCTCTTATAGGAAAATTCAATCTCTATAATATTCTGGCTGCTGCCGGTGCCGCTTCTGTTTTAAGAATTTCTCCTTCAGTAATTAAAAAAGGAATAGAGAATTTATTTTGTGTTCCAGGTCGCCTGGAAAAAGTTGAATCGTCATCAGGACTTAATATTTTTGTTGATTATGCGCATACAGATGATGCGTTGAGACGTGTTCTGCAAAATTTAACAGAGCTTAAGAACAAACGCATTATCACTGTTTTCGGCTGTGGCGGAAACCGCGATCATGGCAAAAGACCACTTATGGGCGAAGCTGCCACAACATACAGTGATCTTACTATTGTAACTTCGGATAACCCGCGTCTGGAAGATCCGTTGGCGATTATTGCCGAAATTGAAGCCGGAATAGATCAAAACAAGATACAGAAAATATTGCCCGGTAATGTGCATCTGAAGAATTGTACTCATAGCTATACAGTAATACCCGACCGGGAAAAAGCCATTGAAACAGCGATAAACGTGGCACAAGAAAGTGATATTGTTCTAATCGCAGGAAAAGGTCATGAGGATTATCAGATTTTAGGAACAGATAAAATACCGTTTGATGATCGTGTTGTTGTAAAACAAATTTTGGAATCAGGAAACTGCTTGAGTTAGATCGATGAATTATTATTTGCCGGAATTTTTATTAGAAGATGTGTTAAAAGCAACGGCCGGAAATTTAATTGCCGGGACTTCGGAGAAAACATTTTATGGAATTTCCACTGATTCCCGTCTGGTAAAAAAAGGGAATCTTTTTGTCGCATTGAAAGGAGAAAAGTTTGACGGACATGATTTCATAAAGCAAGCGCTGCAACAGGGAGCAGCCGGAGTTGTAGTCAGTGATTCAAAAGTCAGTAAAGATGTGACGGATAAAAGTGTTGCTGTGATTAAAGTTGCCGACACATTAATTGCATTCGGTGATCTTGCTCAAGAATGGAGGACACGTTTTCCTATTACTATGATCGGATTAACGGGATCTTCAGGGAAAACAACAACCAAGGAAATGATTGCGGCAATTACCGGTCGAAAGAAAAATATTCTAAAAACTGAAGGCAATTTGAACAATTTGATCGGATTGCCTCAGACGATATTTCGTATTAACGGGCAACATGAGTTGGCTATTTTGGAAATGGGCACGAATATACGTGGGGAAATCAAGAGACTCACGCAAATTGCCGCACCGGATATAGGTTTGATTACTAACGTTGGTCCGGCGCATCTGGCGGGATTCGGTTCCATAGATGTTGTCCGGGAAGAAAAAGGGGATTTATTCCTTAACATGTCGCCTTCGCGGACGATTATAGTTAATATTGACGATAAAGCAGTTGCCTTTTGTGCCGAAAGATGGACTGGCCGGAAAGTTACTTTCAGTATGAGTCCTAATGCCGATGTTACCGTCAACGATATAAAAATCAATGGTATAAAGGGTATGAGTTTTAATCTGATTATCGGTGAAAATATACAAAAAGTGGAAATGAAAATAGTCGGTCTACATCATGTTAATAATGCCATGGCTGCGGCTGCAACTGCTTTAGCTGTTGGTATGGACATCAAAACGATAGCGGAAGGTCTGGCGGAATTCCGTCCATTCAGCGGACGCATGGAAATGGTTAAACTGCGTAACGGGTCTTTTCTTCTGGATGATTCGTACAATGCCAATCCCGCTTCGGTACGTGAAGCGCTCATGACATTAAAAGATTTAAAAGTTCACCATAATGGCTATGTATTTTTAGGCGATATGCTGGAGCTGGGGACGGAAGCAGAAGAAATGCATCGAAAAATAGGGATGCTGATAGCCACGATAGGAATCAATGCTCTTTTTCTTCAAGGTGATTTTTCCAAAGTGACTGCCGCAGGAGCGATGGAGGGAGGGCTGCTACCGGGAAACATTTTTTTCCTTTCCGGTGAAAGTAGCGGGATTGATTATCTGAAAGAAAACCTAAAAAAAGGTGACTGGATCCTGGTAAAAGGTTCACGCGGAATGAAGATGGAGAAAATAGTGAGTCAAATATGCGAGAATTTCGGCAGCGATAAAATAAACGGTAATAATAAAGCAATTCATTAAGCGGGAGTGAATTTAAAAGTGATTTACCATTTATTGTATCCGTTACATGAAACGATTTCGTTCTTTAACGTGTTTCGTTATATAACTTTTCGCGCGATTTTTGCCTCAATCACTGCACTCTTAATTTGTCTGGTGATCGGTCCATGGATGATTCGGAAACTTCAGGAAATGCAAATAGGTCAGCAGATCAGAGAAGACGGACCGCAGAGTCATTTAAACAAAAAAGGTACACCCACAATGGGAGGAGTGTTGATCATCTTTGCCGTGGTAATTTCCACTTTGCTCTGGACGAATCTTTCCATTAATTATGTTTGGCTGATATTACTGGCAACAGTCGGCTACGGATTGATTGGATTTATTGACGATTACAGTAAGCTTGCGGGTAAGAGTTCCAGAGGTATTCCGGGTAAAGTAAGACTGATAGCGGAAATTATCATTGCCTTGTTCATAAGTGTTGTACTTTATTTGAAGCCCGGTTTTAATTTGCAGATAACGGTTCCTTTTTTCAAAGCTATACTGCCTGATCTCGGCTGGGGTTACATTCTGGTTTCTACGTTTATCATCGTCGGTGCGGCCAATGCCGTAAATCTGACGGATGGCCTGGATGGACTGGCTATAGGTCCCGTAGTAATCTGTTTTGCCACTTATATACTTTTTGCTTATTTTGCCGGAAACGTGAAAGTCGCTTCTTATCTGCGGGTTACTCACATTACCGGTGCAGGTGAACTTGCGGTATTTTGCGGAGCTCTTGTGGGGGCAGGTCTGGGCTTTCTCTGGTTTAATTCATATCCTGCGGAAATTTTTATGGGAGATGTCGGTTCGCTTTCCCTCGGCGGAGCATTGGGAACGGTGGCGATTATAACAAAGCAGGAAATATTGCTGGCTATTGTCGGTGGTATATTTGTCGTGGAGACCTTTTCGGTTATTTTTCAGGTTGGTTATTTTAAAATGACCGGGGGAAAACGTATCCTTCGGATGGCGCCTTTGCATCATCATTTTGAATTGAAGGGATGGGCTGAACCTAAGGTGATAGTGCGGTTTTGGATTATTTCTATTTTATTGGCTTTGCTGGCCATAAGCACACTAAAGCTGCGGTAGGGGACAGATGGATTTTGACGGCAAAAAAATAATTATAATCGGAATGGGGAAAACCGGTGTTGCCGTTGCCGGATTTCTGGGGAAAAGAGGCGCAAAGGTATTAGTAACGGACGAAAAATCGTCTGATCAATGGAGCGAAGGTTTTAAAAGGATTGCCAAAGCAAAATGGCTGGAAATCGGGAACTATGACAAGAACCTTCTAAAAGGCGCGAGTATGGTTATTCCGTCTCCCGGTGTGCCTCCTCATAATAAGTTACTGGTTGATGCGCTGAGAAAGAATATTCCTGTTGTCAGTGAAATTGAACTGGCTTACCGGTTCATAAAAACTCCTGTAATTGCTGTAACCGGCACCAATGGTAAAACGACAGTAACAACTTTACTTGGTGAAATTCTGAAAAGTTCAGACAAGAAAACTTTCGTGGGTGGAAATATCGGCAATCCTTTAATCGAATATATTGACGGTTCTCAAAAAGCGGAATTTGTCGTTGCTGAAATCAGCAGTTTCCAGCTTCAATGGATTGAAAAATTCCGGCCGTTTATTGCCGTGCTTCTGAATATTACCAGTGATCATACTGATTATCATGGCTCTTTCGAGGAATACCGGCGTATCAAGGCTAGAATATTTTCCAATCAGACGAAAGATAACTTTGCGATTCTTAATGCCGCGGATCCGGTCCAAAAAGGAATGTCTGGAGGCATCCGCTCAAAGGTTGTCAGGTTTAGTTCAGGAAAGGCCGTGCAAAAGGGGATATTTCTTAAGAACAATAATATGATTTTTAAAATGCCGGGAATGAAAGAAGAACAATATCCTCTGGGTATGATTTCGATTCCAGGGTTACATAATGTGGAAAATGTCATGGCTGCCATAATGGCTGCACATTTCTGCGGCTGTTCGAAGAAGAAAATCGTAGAAGCTGTTACCGCTTTCCACGGATTACCGCATCGGATTGAATTTGCCGGCGAAAAGAAGTCGGTCAAGTTTTACGATGATTCTAAGGGGACGAATGTCGGGTCCGTTTTACGGGCGCTGGAAACATTTGATCAGCCCGTAATCCTTCTTCTGGGCGGTCGAGATAAAGAAGGCGATTTTGAGACTTTAAAACCGGTACTGTCCGCAAAAGCTAAAAAAGTAATACTGTTTGGTGAAGCGCGTAACCGTATTGCGTCCTTGATTGGTGACAATATAACGGCTTTCAAAAAAACTAAGTTAAAGGAGGCTGTGGAAACCGCGTACAAAATTGCGCAGCCCGGCGATGTTATTTTACTCTCACCAGGTTGTGCCAGCTTTGATGAATTTACCAATTACAAGGAAAGGGGTAACTTCTTTAAAGAAGTCGTAAAGAATCTTTAATGGATACTGTAGTCAGAAAAGAAGATAAATTGCCGGACATTGTTTTACTTTTAGTTACTTTAATTTTAGTGACTGTGGGCACGGCCATGATTTATTCGTCCAGTTCCATTATTGCGTTGGAAAAATTTAAAGACGGGCAATATTTCCTAAAAAAACAGCTTTTCTTTGTATTTGTAGGCATGGCTGTCATGATTATTATGACCAGAACTCCTTACACTCAATTAAAAAAATGGGCTTATCCGGGGATGTTATTGTCTTTCGTCTTACTTTCGTGCCTGCTGGTGCCGCATTTGGGACTGAAACGTGGAGGGGCAACACGCTGGTTGAATTTGGGAGGCTTTTCTTTTCAGGTGACGGAGTTGGTTAAAATTACGGTAGTTATTTTTCTGGCGCATTTGCTTACCAGGAAGGCGCATCAGCTAAAGGATTTCAGTAAAGGAGTTCTGGCTCCTTTAGCAGTTACTTCAATTGCTATTTTGCTGATTTTGCTGGAGCCTGATTTCGGCACGGCCGTGATTATTGCCGCGATTTTACTTCTAATGCTTTTTATAGCAGGTGCTCAGATAAAGCATCTGTCCTTACTGGTGGCGGCTTTTATACCGGTCGGTGTGGCTTTGATTATGTACAAGGGATACAGATTGACACGCTTAACTGCTTTTTTAGATCCATGGAAAGATCCCCACAATACCGGTTTCCAGATTATCCAGTCGCTGCTTTCGTTTGGTTCCGGCGGAACGTTTGGCGTGGGAATAGGAGACGGTATGCAAAAATTATTTTATTTGCCCGAACCGCATACTGATTTTATTCTTTCCATCATCGCCGAGGAAAGCGGCTTTATCGGAGTCGCTATTGTAATTGTCATGTTTGCTGTTTTTGCTTTGCGCGGTTTTATGATTGCGTTGAAAGCGCCTGATCTGTTCGGGACATTGCTGGCTGCCGGATTGACCATGGTGATTGCTATGGAAGCGTTCGTAAATATCGCAGGTGTAATGGGACTTATACCATTAAAAGGTTTAGTGCTGCCATTCTTGAGTTATGGCGGTACTGCTTTTATTATGACTATGACGGCGGTGGGTATTTTGTTGAATATTTCCACCCAGACCTGATGAAAGAAAATTGAGGCAGCTCAGCTGTTTGCTGAAAAAAAGCTAAAAGGATTTGAATTTGTCTGAAGCAGCAAGACGCATTGCCATTGCGGGAGGAGGAACAGGCGGACACTTGTTTCCGGGAATTGCCATAGCTGAAGAATTTCTGAGACGAGATAATAAAACGGGAATTATTTTTATTGGAACGAAAAAAGGCATTGAAGGCAAACTGCTTGGTCAACTTGGTTATGAACTTAAAATGATTGATGTTGAAGGAGTAAAGGGACAGGGAGGCAAGGCATTGATAAGAGGTGCTTATCAGATTCCACGAAGCATGTGGCAGTCAAGGCGCATTTTGAAGCAGTTTCGTCCTGACATTGTAGTGGGTGTGGGCGGTTATGCTTCAGGCCCGGCAGTGCTTGCCGCGCACTTCATGGGGATGCCCACGGTAATTGCAGAACAAAATGCCATTCCCGGTATTACTAATAAAATACTGGGCAGTTTCGCGGATAAAATATTTGTAACATACGCACAAACACAGACATCTTTTCCGCAAACAAAGGTTATTGTCAGCGGTAATCCCGTCCGGGCGGCACTTGTTGCAAAACGGGATAATGAAAAAGGAACAAAGGATTACCGGCAGTTACTGATTTTTGGCGGATCTCAGGGAGCTGAAGCAATCAATAAAAGCATCATTGATATGCTGCCGCAATTGCAAAGTATGAAAAATGAAATTCGTGTTTTACATCAAACCGGCACACGACAACTGCAAGAAGTGACGAAGGCTTACGAACAATTCGGCATTCAGGCGAAAGTAACGCCTTTTATTGTTGAAATGGCCAAAGCTTATGCGGATGCGGATTTAATTATTTGTCGTGCCGGAGCCACATCACTTGCGGAGATTACGGCAGCGGGCAAAGCGGCGATTTTAATTCCTTATCCCTGGGCGGCAAACGACCATCAATTGAAAAATGCAGAAGTTCTGGCTTCCGCAGGCGCCGCTATCCTGATTCAGCAGAAGGAACTTAGCGGCGGCAAATTATTTGGTGTGATTGAAGAATTGTTGCGAAATGAGCAAAAGCTGCATCGGATGGAAGAAAATTCATTAAAACTAAGCAGGGTTGACGCGGCAAAAACGATAGTTGATAGCTGTATTAAATTAATGGCTGAGAAAAATTAACTTTCTCTTATTCAGCCTGCAAAGATTAAGAAAGATGGCGGTATAAATGAGATTAGATAAAAGAAACAGTTCAATGCAACGCAAAGTAAAATGCATTCATTTTGTGGGAATCGGGGGCATCGGTATGAGCGGGATTGCCGAAGTTCTGGTTAATCTTGGTTATCACATCAGCGGATCCGACGTTCAAAAGTCGGAAACTACGGCGCGATTGCAGAAACTTGGTGCGCAGGTGGTTATTGGACACGCTGCGGAAAATATCGGCAATGCGGATGTCGTTGTAACTTCCACAGCGGTAAAGTCAAGCAACCCGGAAGTTGTGGAAGCACACCGTAGAGGCGTACCGGTAATTCCGCGGGCGGAAATGCTGGCGGAACTTCTCAAAATGAAATTTTCTGTTGCCGTTTCCGGCAGCCATGGCAAGACAACAACTACATCGATGATTTCCACGATTCTGGCGAGGGGCGGTTTGGACCCGACAATGGTTATCGGGGGGAAACTGGCCAGCATCGGCAGCAATGCCCGATTAGGCGATGGAGAAGTTATTGTGGCGGAAGCGGATGAAAGTGACGGATCATTTTTGAAATTGTCGCCGACAATTGCTGTAATCACCAACATCGACCGCGAGCACTTGGATTTTTATGCGGGTATTACGGAAATCAAAGATGCGTTTCTCAAGTTTGCCAATATCGTTCCCTTTTACGGCTGTACGGTTATTTGCAGCGACAACATTCACGCGGGGGAAATTATTCCGTTAATTAAGCGCAAGGTGATAACTTACGGAATCGAATCGCCGGCAGACTATAGTGCCAGAGAAATAAAATTATTGAAAAGAAAAACCACTTACATTCTTTCTTATAAAGGAACGAATTTAGGCAAGATTGAATTAACCGTTCCCGGTATGTTTAATGTTTATAATTCTTTGGCAGCTGCAGCAGTAGCGCGCGAGCTTGGTCTTGATTTCGCGACGATCAGGAAAGGTTTGCAAAGCTTTTCCGGAGTGCAGCGCCGCCTGGAGATTAAAGGAAGGGCAGGCGGTATAACGGTAGTTGACGATTATGGTCACCATCCAACCGAAATCAGGGAAACACTGGCTGCGATGCGGCAAATATGGAAAGACAGGCTGATTGTGGTTTTTCAGCCGCACAGGTTTAGCCGGACAAAAGCACTCTTTGATGAATTTACCAAAGCCTTCAGGAATGTCGACATATTGATTATCAATGACATATATCCGGCCAGTGAAGAACCCATTGCCGGAATTAATTCCGCGGCACTGTGCGAAGCGATCAGACAAACCGGACAGTCACATGTAAAATATATTTCGCAGGCGGAAAGCACTGTAAAATACTTATTAAAAACGGCAAAAGCGAAAGATACTGTTGTGACTCTGGGGGCGGGCAGTATTTATAAAATTGGCGAAAATTTCTTGAAACAATTGAGGACAAGGAAAATTAAAAAATAATGACCGGCAAGAATGAAATTAAAAAAGTGCTGAGCGATATAATAGCCGGGAAAATATTGTACGATGAGCCGATGTCACAGCATGCATCACTTGCTGTTGGCGGGAACGCCGATGCTCTCGTGTTTATAAAAAGTGAAGATCAACTGCTTGAGGTTATAAAAAAACTCAAAGAAAATGAAATTAATTTTTTGCCGGTGGGCAATATGACTAACATTGTTGTACGGGATGGCGGATACCGGGGGGCAATTTTACTGATGACCGGAATGAAAAAAATAAGCTACGAATATACACCGGATGCCGGTTATCTTATTTCTGCTCAGGCGGGTGCGGCAATGGCAACGGTTGTCAACATGTCGTTGTCGAATGAACTGACAGGACTTGAATTTTGTGCCGGTATTCCGGGTACCGTGGGTGGAGCCGTGTGGATGAATGCCGGAGCTTACGGTAAGGAAATGAAAGACGTTGTAAAAGCAATATCTCTTTTAGATGCTGAAGGCGAAATAAAGACAATGAATAAAGAAGAAATATCCTTCAGTTACCGTAAAACATTGTTACCTCCTGACACAATAATACTGGGCGCTCAATTTAAGCTGAAAAAAGGTGAACGCGAGAAAATTAAGAAAATAATAAGTGAAATTCTGCAATGGCGACAGAAAAAACATCCTTTGGAATTACCTAACGCCGGTTCCATTTTTAAGAATCTGCCCATGCAGATAGCCGGCAAACTTATTGAAGACATGGGGATGAAAGGAATGAGTGCAGGGGGCGCGCAGATATCAACGAAGCACGCCAACTTTATTGTTAACAGGGGTAGTGCCACGGCTGCGGATGTTTTGGAACTGATTGCGCTGATTCAATCCAAAGCCGAAAAAGAGAAAGGTGTAAAATTGGAAACAGAAGTTGTGATTATTGGAGAAAATTAATTTGAAGAAATCGGGTCTGAAAGCGAAAAAAAACCGTGTACGCCGCCGTCTTGCCGGTATGTCGGGGGATTTTTTTGCCGCTGCATGTTTACTGTTTGCTGTAGCGGTACTGACCACTTTCTTTGTTTATGCGTACAATCTCCTTATAAGCAGATCGTATTTTGAAATAAAAGAAATTTCCGTACGCGGATTAAAGGAACTGACAGAAAAAGATGTCCTGGAGTTGGCGGATATTAAACCTGCGCAGAATCTATTGGCAATAAATACTGATGCCGTTGTACGCAAGGTTACAACAAATCAGTGGGTAAAAAATGTTTATATTGGCAGGGAATTGCCCAACAAGCTTGTCCTGGAAGTTCAGGAAAGAAATCCATTGGCTTTAGTAAAGCAGGCAAGTGATTTTTATCTGATGGATGGAGAAGGTTTTGTATTTAAGAAACTGGCTAAAGGCGATGAAGTAGATCTCCCGATATTTACAGGGATTACAGCCCAGGACAAAACTAAATCACCGCTTTTTTTGAACACTCTTAGATTATTGAAAACAATATCCGATTCCGGCAAATATGTTTATTTGGGTACAATCTCCGAGATTCATATTGATGATGTATTCGGATTGTCCTTAATTTCCAATGCAGGCATTTATTTAAAGCTGGGCAAAGAAGATTTCGAAAGAAAATTGGAACAATTAACTCTTATTATGGCTGACATGGACAAACGAGGAATGAAAAACGGTTATCTGTGCATTGATTTGTCTGATGAATCAAAAGTTACAGTACAGCGCAAAAATGCTCCTGGCCGTATAGAACAAAGCGTTAAAGGCCAGCAGTATCTGATATGAAAAGAAAAGTTTATGAACTGGTAAAATTAAAAATGAGGTGAAAGGGCTGATGGGAAAAAGAAGCAATGTCATAGTTGGACTCGACATCGGATCGACAAAAACCACGGCTGTTGTCGGAGAGGTTACCGAAACCGGTATTAACGTAATTGGTATAGGAACATCTTTGAACAAGGAAATAAGAAAGGGGACTGTCGTCAATATCGACAGTATGGTGGAATCAATAAAGACGGCAGTGGAAGACGCTGAACATATGTCCGGATGCCGCATTAATTCTGTCTATGTCGGAATATCAGGCAGTCATGTTAAGGGACAGAATTCGTTGAGCATAGTCTCCATAAAAGGCCGGGAAGTAAGTGAAAACGATGTACAAAGAGCGATCGAAGCTGCCAAAGCCATTGCCATTCCCGTAGGCCGGGAAATCATGCACATTCTTCCCCAAAGTTATGTAATTGACGGCCAGGAAGGAATTAAAGATCCCATAGGAATGTCCGGTGTCCGCCTGGAAGCTAAAGTACATATTGTTACCGGTGCCACTTCAGCTATCCAGGACATTGTCAAATCCGTCAACAGGGTAGGTTTGGATATTGATGATGTTGTTCTGGAACAATTGGCTGCGGGCGAGGCGGTGTTAAGCGCTGACGAGAAAGATTTGGGCGTAGTTTTACTTGATATTGGTGGGGCCAATACTTCAGTTACTATTTTTTCCGAGGGCAGCATCAAACATACAGCAATTTTACCGGTTGGGGGCAATTATCTTACATCCGATATTTCCACCGGATTACGAACGCCACTGGGCGATGCGGAAAAAATTAAACTGAAATACGGATGTGCTTTGACTTCCCTGATTCCCAAAGACGAAACAATCAACGTACCCAGTTTAGGCGGCAGAGAAGATCGTGAGGTATCGCGTCAGATACTGGGACGGATAATAGAGCCGAGAATGGAGGAGATTCTAAATCTTGCATATAAAGAAGTTGTCCGTTTCGGCTTTGAAGATTTGCTGGCAGCAGGAGTCGTTTTGACCGGCGGAACATCGCTTTTATACGGTATTACTGAACTTGCCGAACAAATCTTCGATATGCCTGCGCGTAAAGGCATTCCAATCGGTATTGGAGGCCTTTCTGATATCGTGAATTCACCGGCACACGCTATAGGTGTCGGTTTAATTATATATGGGAATAATCAGTTAGGCGGCGATTCGATATACAGAAATACGACGAATGTGTTTGGCAAAATGATCAGAACGGCAAAAAAAATGTTTTCAGAATTTTTTTGAAAGGAAGGAGAGAGCATGTTTGAATTAACTGAAGTATGTAGTGAAAATTTGGCGAAAATAAAGGTGATCGGTGTTGGCGGCGGCGGCGGAAACGCTGTCAATACGATGATTACGTCGTCTCTGGGAGGAGTCGATTTCATCAACGCCAATACGGACTCGCAGGCGCTCGGCGTGTCCTGTGCGCCGATCAAAATTCAAATCGGTTCGCAGGTAACAAAAGGTCTGGGGGCCGGTTCCAATCCTGAAATCGGCAAACAGGCGGCTTTGGAATCCCGCGATGAAATCAGGCCGTTTCTGGAAGGCGCGGATATGATTTTTATCACCGCGGGGATGGGAGGAGGAACCGGAACAGGCGCGGCTCCTGTGATTGCGGAGATAGCCCGCGAATGCAGCATTCTGACTATTGCTGTAGTTACCAAGCCTTTCCAGTTTGAAGGTAAGAAACGTAATATGCAGGCCGAAGAAGGTATCGCACAATTGCGGGATATTGTGGATACTCTCATTGTTGTTCCTAACCAGCGACTGTTAAGTTTAGGCGGCCGCAACTTATCGCTTCTGGAAGCGTTCAAAAAAGCGGACGATATTCTTTATCAGGCGGTCAAAGGCATATCGGATCTGATACTGGTTCCGGGACTGATTAATCTTGATTTTGCCGATGTGAAGAGCGTAATGAGCAATATGGGTATAGCCATTATGGGTACCGGTATGGCCAGCGGCGAAAACCGGGCGGTAGAAGCGGCACAAAGAGCTATTTCATCTCCTCTTCTGGAAGACAACACAATCCAGGGCGCGCGCGGAATTCTGCTCAACATTACCGGTGGGCCGGATATGAGTCTTTATGAAGTCAATGAAGCCTCGTCGTTGATTCAGGAGGAAGCGGATGACGAAGCTAATATTATTTTCGGAACTGTGATTGATCAGAATATGGGAGATGAAATTCGCATCACAGTCATTGCCACCGGTTTTGACAATATATCAAAGAAAAAAGAATCATTGGGCAATGTTACGCATCTGGGTGGTTACCGGCGGGATGATTTGTCGACGCCTGCTTTCATCCGTCGGGGGAAAGGACAAAACAATTTGAATTTTACAAGTGCGAGCATTAGCGATGAAACCGACAACATGAGTGATATACAGATTCCGACATTTTTACGCCGACAGGCCGACTAAAAGATTGCAGGATACAGGCCATGTGAAATAATGGATTGGAAACTTAAAAAAAAACATGCTGCCGTTTTAGAAAGAGAGACTGGATATGTAAAAAAAGTTTGGGGCACATACAATACGGTTTGTCTGGCCTACCCTAATTATTACCGGACAGGCATGGCAAACCTGGGCTTCCAAACGGTTTATAAAATATTTAATGAGCAATCCTCCTTCCTATGTGAGAGAGTATTTCTGCCGGATCCCGGAGACGCCGCCGCATCCAATTCCGGGACGGCAGAAATATTTAGTCTGGAAAATCAGAAACCAATAATCGAATTTGATATTCTGGCGTTTTCTTTATCCTTCGAAAACGATTATCCCAATATATTAAAAATGCTGGACCGTGCCGGGATACCTTTGCTGGCGAAGGATCGGTCGGAGCGTTATCCTTTGCTTATCGGCGGCGGTATTGCTCCTACGCTCAATCCCGAACCGCTGGCAGATTTCTTCGATTTGTTTATTTTAGGCGAAGCCGAAGAAGTGTTGCCGCAATTCTGCCGTTATTTTGAAGAAGCCCGCCGTCTCGGTCATGAACGCCGGAATTTGCTGAAAAATTTGCAGACAAAAATAAACAATATTTATGTTCCTGATCTTTATGATGTAAAATATTCCATTGAGGGCAAGATTCAATCAATAAAGCCATGCGAGTCCGGATTACCGGAAAAAATAAAAATAAAATATATAAAAGACATTAATTCATTTTATACAGAAGAAGTTATCAGCGCGCCTCAGACCGAAATGGAAGACATGTTTCTGGTGGAAGTAAACAGAGGTTGTGCCAGAAGTTGTCGTTTTTGCGCGGCCAGTTTCGTTTATCGTCCGGTGCGTTTTCGTAATAAGGCTGATATTATCGCTTCTATTGACCGCGGATTGGAAAGAAAAAAGAAAGTTGGCCTTGTGGGCACGGCTGTTTCCGATCATCCTGAACTAATACATATTTGCGAACATGTAATCGGGCAAGGGGCTCAAGCCGGGTTAGGCTCCCTGCGAATTGACCGGATAAATGAAGAAACTGTCAATTTAATAAAAGCTAATGGTATTGAGACGGTCGCGCTTGCCCCGGAGGCGGGCAGTCAGAAAATGCGGGACCTTTTGCGTAAAGGCATAACTGAAACAGATATAATCAATGCTATAGAATTACTGGTGGAAAAAGAAATTACCAGTTTGAGGCTCTATTTTATGGTGGGGCTGCCTGAAGAAGAAGAAAAAGATATCGATGCTATAATCGAACTTGTAAAAAAAATTCAGCACCATATCCTGCA
>AWGX01000531.1 GCA_000495415.1 Smithella sp. ME-1
ACGGTGTAAGCGTGGCGCTCTCCCGGCTGAGCTACCCGCCCCTAAGCCATCAAAAACGCTGTGTGGCTTCTAGCAACAATGAGATGCCTTGTCAAGCTATAAAAGCACGAAAAAACATTAATTCACGGCCTGGGAACTCACCGGTACATCTGCTGTAATTTTTGTGCCGATATTTTCCTCATCCTGCAGAAAAGCAATCTTTAGCACTTCATCAATATGTTCTACAAAAATAATCTTCAGCGCCTTTTGCACATTTTGTGGAACTTCCGCCAGATCTTTTTCATTATCTTTTGGAATAAGCACTATTTTAATATTACCCCGATGAGCGGCCATAAGTTTCTCTTTAAGACCACCAATCGGTAAGACTCTTCCTCTTAATGTAATCTCACCGGTCATTGCCAAATCGGCACGCACTTTTCTCTTCATAAGTGCTGAAGCAATTGATGTAGCCATAGCAATACCCGCGGATGGACCATCTTTAGGAATAGCTCCTTCCGGTACATGAACATGAATATCAATTTTTTCATAAAAATTCTTGGGCAAGCCAAATTGTTCAGCGCGGGCACGAATATAACTCAAAGCAGCCTGAACCGATTCCTGCATTACATCACCCAATTTACCGGTCATTGTCATTTTACCGGTGCCTTCCATAATGGAAGCTTCAACTGCCAGAAGTTCCCCTCCAACCTCCGTCCATGCCAGTCCTATAGTCAACCCGATTTTATCCTTTTCTTCTTTTTCGCCATGATGATATTTAGGCACACCCAGATATTTAGAAAGAGATTTGGACGTGATAATAACCTTTTTCTTGTTGTCATTATTATTGTCTTTATTGTTGACAATCTCCTTAGCAACCTTACGGCAAATGGAAGCAATTTCACGGTCTAAATTGCGCACACCGGCTTCTCTAGTATATTGACGAATAATCTTGAGAAATGCTCCTTTAGTAAATTCAATATTTTCAGTCGTCAGACCATTAGCTTCACGTTGCTTTGCAACTAAAAATTTTTTCGCGATTTGCACTTTCTCCGGCTCAGTATAACCGGCAATCCTGATTACCTCCATTCTGTCCTGCAACGGAGCCGGTATTGTCTGTAAAACATTCGCTGTAGTAATAAACATAATCTCCGACAGATCGTAATCGAGATCCAGATAATTATCATTAAAAGCCACGTTCTGCTCCGGATCGAGAACTTCTAAAAGTGCAGACGATGGATCGCCTCTGAAATCGGAGCTAAGCTTATCCACTTCATCCAGACAAAATACCGGATTATTAGAACCGGCCTTTTTCAGCATCTGAATAATCTTACCCGGCATTGCCCCGATATAGGTTCGACGGTGACCACGAATTTCCGCCTCATCATGAACACCACCCAGAGACATACGTACAAATTTTCTGTTCGTGGCTCTGGCTACCGACTTGGCAATAGATGTTTTTCCCACACCGGGCGGACCAACCAGACACAAAATTGAACCTTTATTTTTCTTCACCAGCGATTGCACGGCAAGATATTCGATAATACGTTCCTTGACGCTCTTTAGCCCATAATGATCTTCCTCAAGAATAGTTTCTGATTCTTTCAGCGTATATTTGTTTTCAGTTTTTTCCGACCAGGGCATATCCAATACCCAGTCAATATAATTTCTTACTACTGTAGCCTCTGCGGACATGGGAGTCATCATTTGTAATTTCTTAATTTCGTGGCGTACTTTTTTCGCGGCTTCTTCCGACATTTTCTTCTGCTTCAGGCGTTTTTCCAGCTCTGCAATCTCATTGGAAAAATCATCCTTTTCTCCCATTTCCTTCTGAATAGCCCGCATCTGTTCGTTCAGATAGTAATCCTTTTGAGTCTTTTCCATCTGTTTTTTAACACGTCGCTTGATTTTTTCTTCGACCTGCAGAATTTCTATTTCAGAAAGCATCAACGAATAAATTGTTTCTAAACGCTCTCCGACATCAAATATCTCTATAATTCGTTGTTTGTCCTCCAGTTTCACATTAAGATGGGTTATAATAACATCTGCCAGCTTTGAAGCGTCTTCAATGACAGCAATCGTTCCGATCATCTCAACATGAATTTTCTTACTTAGCTTTAGATAAAGCTCAAAAGATTCTTTAATGCTGCGGATCAAAGCCTGTTTTTTTACCTCATTTTTATCATCGATTTCCTCTACTTCTTGTACCTTGACCAGGAAATAATCATTATTGGGTAAATATTCTTTAATTACCCCTCGTGTTTTACCTTCAACAAGCACCTTTACCGTTCCATCAGGCAAACGCAAAAGCTGAATGATAATGCCAATTGTACCAACATGGTAAATGTGTTCCTGTTTAGGATCATCTTCTTTGGCATTTTTCTGGGCAACCATAAAAATACTTTTTTCATATTTCATTGCCGATTCCAACGCGGCAATTGATTTTTCGCGCCCCACAAACAAAGGAACAATCATATGCGGGAACATAACAACATCCCTCAGAGGCAAAAGCGGGATTACAATTGTTTTGTCCTGATCATTTATTTTCTTTTCGTCAAACATATCTTCCCTATATATTTCTCAAGCAGATTCAGACTTGGTTTCATAAATTAAAATTGGCTTCTCTTCTTTTAATACGACTTCCTCGCTAATTACACATTCTTTAATATCACTCTGTGACGGAATATCATACATGATTTCCAGCATTGTATTTTCAAGGATGGAACGCAATCCCCGTGCTCCGGATTTTCTTTCCATTGATAGTTTGGCAACAGCTCTCAATGCTCCGTCAGTAAATTTTAAAGCAACATTTTCCAGAGCAAATAATTTTTTGTACTGCTTGATAATAGCATCTTTGGGTTCCATTAAGATTCGGATTAAAGTGGATTCGTCCAATTCATCCAGAGTTGCTATAACCGGTAGACGACCGATAAATTCCGGTATTAATCCAAATTTCAATAAATCTTCCGACTGGACTTCCGCCAGTAATTCACCAACCCTCTTTTCTTTCTTGCTTTTGATTTCAGCGCCGAAGCCCATTGCATTAACACCCATTCGCTTGGAAATAATGTTTTCCAGGTCATTAAAAGCGCCGCCACATATAAATAAAATATTAGTTGTATCTACCTGTATAAATTCCTGTTGAGGATGCTTTCGTCCACCTTTAGGCGGAATATTGGCCATTGTCCCTTCCATGATTTTCAAAAGTGCCTGCTGCACTCCTTCGCCGGATACATCTCTGGTTATGGAAGGATTACCCGATTTCTTGGCAATTTTATCTATCTCGTCAATATAAACGATACCTTTTGATGCTCTGGTAACATCATAATCCGCATTTTGCAGTAAACTTAAAATAATGTTTTCTACATCTTCTCCGACATACCCTGCTTCAGTTAAAGTTGTAGCATCGGCAATTGTAAAAGGAACATTAAGAAATTTTGCCAGAGTTTTAGCTAAAAGAGTTTTACCGGATCCTGTAGGCCCGATTAAAAGCACATTACTTTTCTGAATCTCTATGCCGTCGGGATCAACATGCGAAAATAATCTTTTGTAATGATTATAGACGGCAACCGACAATATCTTTTTAGTTTTCTCCTGACCGATAACATATTGATCAAGAAATTTTTTAATTTCTTTCGGATTGGGTAGACCTTTTTTAGAATCTTTTTCTACAAGGTTATCTTCCTCTTCCTCAACAATATACCGGCAAAGCTCAATGCATTCATCACAAATATAGGCTGTCGGACCAGCAACCAGTTTCCGCACTTCGCTTTGCATCTTTCCACAAAAAGAACAAAAAAGCATACCCTGTCCTGTTCGATTATTCTTGCTTTTTTTTATCACTTAATTCTCCTTTTTTGTGTTGTCTGAAGGTTCCGGTTTTCGAACTATAATTTCATCGATTAAACCGTACTCTTTAGCTTGTTCACTTGTCATAAAATAATCCCGTTCCGTATCGTTCATAATTCTGGAAAGCGGCTGTCCCGTTAATTCAGCCAATATTTTATTTAACTCATCTTTTAATCTTAATATCTCTTTTGCCTGAATATCAATATCTGTTGCCTGTCCCTGGAAACCACCCAACGGTTGATGGATTAAAATCCTCGAATGAGGAAGGGCAAACCGTTTTTTCTTCTCCCCTGCTGCTAAAAGTATTGCCGCCATGCTGGCTGATTGCCCCATGCAAACAGTCGAAATCGGTGACTTAATGTACCGCATTGTATCATAAATAGCCATACCGGAACTTACAGAGCCACCGGGAGAATTTATGTAGAAAAAGATTTCCTTATCCGGATTGTCTGCTTCCAAATACAACATCTGAGCAACAATTAAGTTAGCCACATTATCATCGATAGCTGTACCCAGAAAAATAATGCGATCTTTCAATAAACGGGAATAGATATCATATGCCCGTTCACCCCGTCCGTCCTGCTCAACCACCATAGGGATTAAATTCACTATTTAACCTCCATATCTGCATCTTTTTTTTCAACAGTCTTAATATTTGCATTCTGCTCGATAAAGTCAAATACCTTTTTTTGCATTATTTCCATTTTAAGGTTATCTCTTCTTTCTTCCTCTTCGTACATCTTTTTCAGCGATTCATAATCCCGTTTATGCTGGACAGCCAAATCCTGAAGATATTTCTCTATATCAGGTTCTTCTACAGTGAGTGACTCTTTCTGGGCAATCTTTTTTAAAAGCAGGAAAGATTTGACTATTTTTTCGGCATCATCCTTAAATTTATCATGCATTTTCATGCTGAACTCCATCGCTTGTTCCTCATCAATACCAGCTGACATCATTCTTCTTTGAGTATCGGCCATCATATAATAAATTTGTCTTTCCACAAGCGAAGGAGGTACCTCAAAATCGTTATCTTTAATCAATTTTTCCGTAATACTGTTTTGCAAATCAACTTTACCTGTCTGCTGATTTTTTTCTTCTAAAGACGTGCGTACATCATTCTTAAAGTCTTCAAAATTGTTATATCTCTCAAAGTTTTTTATTAAATTATCATCATTTTCTGGAAGTTTTTTTTCTCTAATGTTCTTTACAGTTACATTAAATACTACTTCCTGGCCGGCAAATTTGCTTTCATGATAATCGGCAGGAAAAGTTACCCTAATTTCTTTTTTATCTTCTTTTTTAATACCAATCAGTTGCTCCTCGAAACCTGGAACAAATTTTCCCGAACCAATTTCCAGGAAATAGTTTTCAGCTTTTAATTCCTTATACGCTTCTCCATTTAAAGTTCCTTCAAAATCGATCACAACAAAATCGCCCATAACCGCTGCTCTATCTTCTTTGACTTCCTCCATGGTGGCGAACATGTGCCTTATTTCGTCAATTCTCTTCTGAACATCATCATCAGTAATTCTAACTTCTTCTTTTTCTAAATCAAGACCCTTATAATTTTTAGGTTCGAATTCCGGCTCAATTTCAAATGAAGCTGTAAAAGAAAAGTTTGTATTTTCTTTTATACCCTCCTGATTAATTTCGGGCCGTGAAAGAGCAACAATCCCCTTTTCTTCCAAAGTCTGCCAATAATATTTATTAACAATATTGGTTGTTGTTTCACCTTCCGCCTGATCTTTAAAATAAGTTTCTAACACCTTACGGGGAATTTTACCCGGACGAAAACCTTTAAGCCGCGCCTTTTTCCCGACATCGTGGTATGCCGCATCCAATTCATTTTTAACCTCATCCCAGGGTATTTCCAATGACATTTTTTTCTTCACAGGACTCAATTCTTCAATTTTTACCACAACCTGACTCACTATAATATCTCCTTATTTGTTGAAATATTTGTAAATTCCTTCTTAATACTGGTGCGAGAGAGGGGATTTGAACCCCTATCCGCTTAGGCGGGCTGGATCCTAAGTCCAGTGCGTCTGCCAATTCCGCCACTCTCGCCTTACAATTTTATATATTCATTACATATAAAATGTCAACGCGGATTATTTTTACAATTACAAACAAAACCAGTTAAATTAAGCTTTTCGTCAACTTATGTATTTGATTATCTGCTTTTATGCAAGAAAAATGTCTTCAGGAAAAAAATGATAATGGTGATCATTAAACAAAAGGTTTCTATCTATAAAATATACCTGCAAAATCTAACAAAAGAAAAGGGGATAACCACAAATTCGGTTAACCCCTTAATTTAACTGGTCGGGGCGAGTGGATTTGAACCACCGGCCCTCTGAACCCCATTCAGATACGCTACCAGACTGCGCCACGCCCCGACATGCTGCAAAGTGCTAAATTGTTGAGGCCATTACCATTACAGTAAAACCATGTCAAGAGTAAATACTTCTATCCCGTGTTTAATTATGATGCTTGATCTTATTTCGACCGATAGTCATAAATGGTACACCTTATAACGTCGATAATATTATATTGACATTAAAACTATACATATGTTATTAAAAAATCATTGGAAAGTATTAAATAAATTTATGATTCTGTTCAATGCATTGTCTGTTTTGATTTTTTTTAATATCGAATTTAGATTTTGTGTTTCTAAAGGAGTTTTTCTTGAAATTATATGAAGTTAAAGAAATACTGGACGCTGATGTAATTGTCGGCACAGAAAAATTAGATATGGAAGTAAAAACTGCTTTCGGAGCTGATTTGATGAGTGATGTTCTTGCTTTTGCCAAACCAGGAAGCCTCTTGCTGACAGGTCTGACCAATGACCAAATCATCAAAACAGCCGCTACCCGAAATATTGCCGCTATCATCCTGGTTAGAGGAAAACAACCTTCATCCGAAGCTATAAATGCAGCCAAAGAGCTTCAAATTCCCATTTTAGCCACTAAATACATATTATTTGAAACGGCCGGAATCCTTTACAGTAAAGGCATAGTTGGTTGCATTAAAAAAGTGGGAAATGATAGCCTTTCTTAAAAAAGAATTTATTGACAGTAAAGTTTAATATATGATATTGAAAACAATCATATATTTTTGATATTCAAACAAAAAACGAATGTTTTACTCGCGAGGATTAGATATTGAAGCTTAAAGACGTAAAAGAAATACTTAATGCCGAAATAATAGTCGGTGAAGAAAAGTTAGACATGGAAGTTAGAACGGCTTTTGGAGCCGATTTGATGAGTGACGTTCTTGCTTTTGCAAAAGCCGGCAGTCTTTTGCTGACAGGTCTGACTAACAGCCAGGTAATTAGAATAGCCCATGTCATGGATATTGCCGCTATAATTCTAGTTAGAGGGAAAAAACCACCCATTGAAACAATAAATCTGGCTAAAGAATTTAAAATCCCCGTTTTAACAACCAAATACATTTTATTTGAAACTGCGGGCCGTCTTTATACTAAAGGCATAGTTGGTTGTCTGGAACAAGTTGAAGATCACAGTGCACACAACTGAAACTGAAAATTATTTATATAAGAATAGTTTTGATGTTGAAGGTGGCAATTTTAATAATGCAGGGGCTGTTTCCACGCAAGTAAAATCTATTCTAAAGAATATTGATTTACCCATCAACGTAATTAGAAAAGCAGCCATAGCCTGCTATGAATCAGAAATTAATATTGTATCCTATGCCAGGCAAGGAGTTATTAATCTGACAGTCACTCCCAAAACTATCGAATTTGATATAACTGATGAAGGGCCCGGAATACCAGACATTGAATTGGCAATGGAGCAAGGTTATTCCACCGCAGACCGGCAGATAAGAGAAATGGGCTTTGGTGCGGGGATGGGACTTTATAATATTAAATGTTCTTCCGACATATTCAACCTCACGTCGGAAGTAGACAAGGGAACTTTTCTGAAAATAATTATCAATATCCCTTAACTTATCAAGGTTTTTTATGAATATCCAAACTATCATTACAGAATTAAATTTAAAGGTTAGGTCCGTATCAGACAAACTTAATAATAAAGTCACAGGAGGTTATACGGGAGATCTCTTAAGCGATGTTATTGCAAATTCTCACGAAGGAGATATCTGGATAACAAGGCAGGTACACCAGAATATTGTTGCCGTAGCCAGCCTGAAGGAACACGCAGGCATTATTTTGACCAATTCCTGCGAACCGACGCAAGAAACCATAGAAAAAGCAAATCAGGAAAAAATACCTATAATGGTTTCCGATTCGCCCGCGTTTGAGTTAACTGGCAAAATTTATAATCTATTAGGGGAAAAAGATTAATTTACGGCGGCCACTTCATTGACCATGCATTGTATGGTCAATTTTTTATTACCTCTTCGCTTTACCGGCTAACTTTGTTGTCATTGTCGTAGACTTTCTCACCGTATGTATACTTCATTACTCTGGGTTATATGCTTTATTGTTACTTCTTCGTTGTCAGTTTGTCCTTTAATCGAAGATTTGACAGAACGGCGTATTAAAAATAATTGTACCTCAACTTTAACTAATGTTGTGTAAATTGCTAATTTTCTAAAACGGTATCTTTAACAGGAAAGAATCATGCTGAAAGTTTTCAACTGTGATCTGCATGTACATACCTGCCTTTCACCCTGTGCTGAACTTGATATGCACCCTACGCCTTTAGTAAAAAAAGCCCTGGAATCTGAGCTAAATATGATTGCCATTTGTGATCATAATTCTTCAGCCAATGTACCTTACGTAATTAAAGCAGCTCGAGCAAGCAATCTGAAAATACTGCCCGGCATGGAAATCACAACAATTGAAGAAGTCCACCTGCTAGCCATATTTGATTCTCTTTCAAATCTTACGTTGATGCAAAATATTATTGATCAGCATCTTAAAGGAGAAAATAATGAAGACAGTTTTGGTGTCCAGGCTATTGTCAACGAAAAAGGTGAAGTGGAGAGCATAAATAATCAATTACTGATCGGCGCAACTGACTTATCTTTAGACACACTTATTGGTCACATACATAAGTTTGAAGGATTAGCTATTGCCGCGCATATAGACCGGGATAGTTTTAGTGTCCTGAGTCAGCTTGGATTTGTTGATGATGATTCCGGATTTGACGCTCTTGAGATAACACCTCGTATGGATTTCAGCGGAGCAAGAAGAAAATATCCGGAACTCAGCAAATATTCATTCATTATTTCGTCGGATTCTCATTTTATTAAAGATATCGGAACAACAAATACACGAATCGTTCTTCAGGAACCATCTGTTGCCGAATTGAAAATGGCTTTTAAAAAACAAAATGGCCGTTATGTGATGGAACAATAATGCTGGAACTTGCCGCACATATTCTGGATATTGCCGAAAACTCCGTTCGGGCAGAAGCAAAACTAATTGAAATCAACATTGATGAAGACACCGTTAATGATTCTCTTTCCATAGAAATTATCGATGATGGTCAGGGAATGAATCCGGAAGAAATAAAAAAAGCCTTAGATCCCTTCTATACAACAAAAACGGTAAGGCGTATCGGTTTAGGACTTCCGCTTCTCGCGGACGCCACCCAAAGATCAGGTGGTTATTTTAATCTAGAATCTAAAGAAGGCAAAGGAACGACCGTTCAGGCATTTTTCGGCCTCACCCACATAGACCGGCAACCACTGGGAGATATCATCAGCTCTTTAATTATTCTTATCGCCGGTAATTCAAATGTTAATTTTATTTACAGACATAGGTGTGATGACCGGCAATTCGCACTGGATACCAGAATAATACGTAAAGAAATCGATGATATACCAATAAATAATCCGGCAATATTAAAGTATATCCGAGACGTTCTGGAAGAAGGTTTTAACGAAATAAAAAAATGATACAAAATTGTCGCTGAAAACTGAAAAAAATTGAAAAATCGGTAATTCAGATATTGCTTTTATTTATAAACATTGGTATATGACCGGCAGTCAAAAGACTTGCTTAAGATAGCAAAAAAAAATCAGGGATGTGACAAAAGTTCATCCTGAAATATTAAAGTATATACGGGGCATTTTTGAAGGAGGTTTAATAAAACAAAGCTTAAATAGCCCCAAAAGATCGAGGAGGAATTTGATGAAAGCTGAAGACACAGAGTTATTAAAAGAATTTTCAAAAGAACAAGTAAAAAAGCTAAACAGTATTATTGAAAAATTTAAAGGTAAGCCGGGTGGATTAATTCCCGTATTGGAAGAAGCGCAAGTTGTCCTGGAATATCTTCCAATATCCGTGCAGAAAAAAATTGCAACCGGATTAAATCTGCCATTGAGCCGTGTCTACGGCGTTGTTACCTTTTACTCATTTTTCACGATGACGCCCCGCGGCAAACATACCGTGCGTGTTTGTCTGGGTACTGCCTGTTATGTGCGTGGCGGTAAAGCCATCTATGAAAAGCTGGAAAAAGAATTTGGAATCGGGGAAGGAGAAACAACTCCTGACCGCTTGTTCACGCTCGAAACGGTAAGATGTCTGGGGGCCTGCGGGCTTGGTCCTGTTGTTGTGGTGGATGAAGACGTCCACGGCCGGGTTAAACCGGGAAAAATTAAAGAAATTTTAAGTCAATATAATTAATAGAATTTTTACTTTATTAAAATGGAGGGAAACCGATGGCGAAATTAACTATTGATGATTTAAAAAAGATTAAAGCAAAAGTACACAAAGAAATGTCTCTGCGTGATGGCGTCCGTCGCGTCAAAATAACTGTTCACATGGGAACATGCGGTATTGCTTCGGGAGCAAAAGAAGTTATGGATACACTTCTTCAGGAAATTGAAACTGCCAAGGTAAATGATGTTGTCGTTACGACATCCGGCTGCATGGGACTTTGCAGCCGCGAGCCTTTAGTTACCGTTGAAGTATTAAATCAGGAGCCTATTAAATACGAATATATGAATCCCAACAAAATGAGGCAGGTTTTTAAAAAACACGTTTTGGAAGGAGAAATTCAGACGCCATTTGTTCTGGCTAAGGGCTCTGAAGTAACAAAATAAATTTGTCGCCTGTCATGTGCTGACAAAAGCATGACAATTTCCTAAGGAGGATATTGGCTAAATGAAGGTTTTTCGTTCACATTTATTAATTTGCGGAGGCACTGGTTGTCAAGCTTCCGGTAGTTTGGCCGTTAAAGAAGCTTTAATGGAAGAAATTGAAAAAAGGAAATTAACTGAAGAAATAAAGGTTGTCGAGACAGGCTGCAACGGTTTCTGCGCCTTGGGTCCCATAATGGTAGCATACCCTGAAGGTGTTATTTATATTAGTCTAAAGCCGGCAGATATTCCTGAACTGGTCGAGGAACACCTGATCAAAGGTAGAATTGTAAAGAGGCTTTTATATAAGGAACCGGGCACGGAAAAAATTATTCCCACCATGCAGGAAATTCCCTTCTTCTCTCTTCAGGAATTAAGAGTTTTAAAAAACCGCGGACTTATCGACCCCGAAAAAATTGAAGAATATATCGCTCGCGACGGATACGCCGGCATGGCTAAAGCGCTAACGGAAATGACGCCTGAACAAATCGTCAAAGAAATGCTTGATTCCGGTCTGCGTGGCCGCGGCGGAGCTGGATTTCCTACCGGTTTAAAATGGAAATTTGCCGCTCAGTCCAAAGGCGATGTAAAATATGTTTTATGTAACGCTGATGAAGGAGACCCGGGCGCCTTTATGGATCGCAGTGTTCTGGAAGCTGATCCGCACGCCGTTCTGGAAGGAATGGTGATTGCAGCCAAGGCTATCGGTTCTTCTCAAGGTTATATTTACTGCCGTGCCGAATATCCACTGGCTATTCATCGTTTAAATATCGCCATTGCCCAGGCCAAAGAAGCGGGTCTGCTTGGTAAAAATATTTTAGGCACCGGCTTTGACTTTGATTTGGAAATTTATCAGGGCGCCGGCGCATTCGTCTGCGGCGAGGAAACAGCCCTGATGACTTCTATTGAAGGAAAAAGAGGCATGCCCCGTCCCAGACCGCCCTTCCCTGCTGTGGCGGGACTCTGGCAGAAACCCAGTATTCTGAATAACGTGGAAACTCTGGCCAATGTCGGACAAATCATGCTGAAAGGCGCAGCCTGGTACGCATCCATTGGAACGGAAAAGAGCAAAGGAACAAAAGTTTTCGCTCTTACCGGTGATGTTAACAACGTAGGACTGGTCGAAGTTCCGATGGGAACAAAACTAGGCACTATTGTTTATGACATCGGCGGCGGCATTCCTGAAGGCAAAAAATTCAAGGCGGCGCAGCTCGGCGGTCCTTCCGGCGGATGTATTCCCATTCAACATTTGAACGCTCCGGTCGATTATGAAAAAGTTGCCGAACTCGGTGCCATCATGGGTTCCGGCGGTTTGATTGTTATGAATGAAGATAAGTGCGCCGTCGATATGGCCCGTTTCTTCATGGATTTCTGTCAGGATGAATCATGCGGTAAATGTACACCCTGTCGTGAGGGAACAAAACGCATGCTGGATATTTTAACTAATATCACCCAGGGCAAAGGAAAAGAAGGAGACATTGAACTTCTAGAAGAAATGGCGGGAGTAATCAAAAACGCGGCTCTCTGCGGACTGGGGCAAACCGCTCCCAATCCCGTTTTGAGCACCATCCGTTATTTTCGCAAGGAGTACGAGGAACACATACGCGATCATCGCTGCCGTGCCGCTGTTTGTTCGGCAATGTTCAAATCACCATGTCAGCATACATGTCCGATTGAAATGGATATTCCTTCATATATCGCACTGGTCAGAGCTGAAAGATTTGAAGACGCCTACAAAATACTTTTGCAGACCAATCCTTTTCCCTCAGTTTGCGGAAGAGTATGTGATCACAAATGTCAGAGCAAATGCCGCCGTGGCAACATGGATGAGGCAATAGCCATCAAATTCCTGAAACGTTTTATTACAGATAATGCATCACGTCCCAAGATCGAAGCAGTATCCGTCACCCGTAAAGAAAAGATAGCCGTTGTCGGCGCCGGTCCCGCAGGATTGACTGCCGCGCGTGATCTTGCTCTTCGCGGCTATAAAGTGACCGTTTTTGAAGATTTGTCCAAAGCCGGCGGTATGCTTTATTGGGGCATTCCGTCCTATCGTCTACCGCGTAATATCCTCGATAACGAAATTGACGATATCCGCAAATTAGGCGTGGAAATCAAGCTGAAAACGCGCGTCGGCAAAGACATTACTTTCGCCAAACTGCAAAAAGATTTCAATTATATTTATATGGCCACCGGCGCCCACAAGAGTCAGAAAATGGGCGTGGAAGGTGAAAACTTGAAAAATGTTTTTGGAGGCGTGGAATTCCTGCGCGACTTCAATGCCAATGAAGGCAAATGGTTGAAAGGCGAAAAAACCCTTGGCAAGAAAGTGGCTGTCATCGGTGGCGGTAATTCTGCAATTGATGCCGCAAGAGTCGCCACCCGCTTAGGTGCCAGCGTTACCATTCTCTATCGCCGCCTGAAACAGGATATGCCTGCAGCTCATGAAGAAATAAAAGCTGCCGAAGAAGAAGGAATCAAGATTGAACTTCTGGTCGCTCCATTGAAAATTGAAGGAACAAAAGGAAAGGTTAACTCCATTACCTGCCAGAGAATGACCCTGGGCGATTTTGACAACAGCGGGCGTAAGAAACCGGTTCCAGTAGCAGGCTCCGAATTCACCCTAAATGTAGACGCTGTAATCGCTGCTATCGGTCAGGTTCCCGATATGAGCTTTGTCGACAAGAAATCCGGTATTGAAATCAACAAGTGGGATTGTTACAACGTCGGCAACGTCTACAAATCACGCACCAGTAATCCCAAATATTTTGCCGGCGGAGATGCTGTCACCGGTCCGGACACCGTTATTGCCGCTATCGGCGCCGGCCATCAGGCCGCTGATGACATCGACTCTGCTATACGCAAAGCCAATAATGAGCCAGCTTATGAAAAACCTGAATCGGAAAAAATTGATGTGCCGCTCATCATCGACGAGGATACTGTGGAAACTCCCCAGATAGCCATGCCGGAAATGTCCGCGTCAAAACGCAAGAAGATTTTCGAGGAAGTGGAACTGGGATTCAAGAAAGCAGACGCCTTCAAGGAAGCCTGCCGCTGCCTTAGATGCGACGCCTCTGTTTAATTTATGATTTTGTAAAATTACAAAAATTTTTCTGATGTAGAAAGGAGGTTTGTTCTTATAGTGACAAACCTCCTTTAGTTTTAAAGCGTATGAAGCAGGTATCCCCATCACCAATTACGGCATAGCGATTTCTTTTCTGCAGGGCGTGATTAAACGAAGTCTTTCACCTTTCCCCTACGCATTGGAAACTTTCGAGAAACAAATGACGGATAGATTATTAATTATGGAATTCACACTTCAAGTAACATAATACTCTACGACTAAACAGCCGCCGCTATAGTCTCTTTTCTTAATATTACCCTGCAATATCAATCAAATACATTCAAATAAATTTTGTGAAAAAAATATCATAAAAAAACTTGCTTTTTTTTATTTTTTATACATAATTGGTCTAATGGTAGTACCAATATTGAGGTGAGGAATTATAATGGCAGAAGAATTAGTTCCCGTTGAAAAAATAAAAGCTCCGGAACAAATCGCTGAAATGCTGCTTAAATACATTTTACAAGGCGGCGTAAGTCCCGGCGATAAATTGCCCCCGGAAAGAACATTGGCAACACAACTGAATGTCACAAGGGCAACACTGCGAGAAGCGCTCAAAAAACTTGAACAGTTAAAACTAATTATTATCCATCAGGGAAAAGGGATTATCGTTCAGGATTTTCATAGTGCATCTCTTGATCTGATATTTTCATTACTGGTAATAAACGGTGAAATCGACTTTAAAATTCTGGAAAATATTTTTGAAGCCAGAGAACTTTTTGCTACCGATGTGGCAAGACTGGCTGCAAAAAGAGCAGAAAATAAAGATATCGAACAGATGAAAATACTGATGGAAGAGCTGGTCAATACAACTGATCCGATAAAAATACACCTTTTGGATTTCGAATTTTTCCGACAGCTAGCATTGGCCAGTAAAAACATTGTTTATATGCTTCTGATGAGTACCATAAAAACAATTTATGACAAACATCTGGATCTGTTCCTGCCGTCGTCCACAAATCTTAATACATCTTTACAACAGGAAATATTAGAAGCTGTCATAAATAGAGATGAGGAAAAAGCAGCACAAAGCGCCAGAAAATTTCTACAAAGAGGAATGTCGTTACTTAAATCTCTAAATTCCACTTAAGAACGATTGAATAGTCAGAAAACCAGAACCTGTCCGGTTTTCAGCTTTAATAAGAATTTAGAAAAAAATATTGTAAAGGAATAAAGAAATGCAAACAGCCAAGAATCTCACAAATTATGAGACCGAGCCCCAGGAAAAACTGAAAATACTGAAAATACAGCGAACATGTGTTCACGACGGGCCCGGCATCCGCACGACCATTTTCTTTCAAGGATGCGGATTGAGATGCCTGTGGTGCCAGAATCCGGAAGCATTATCCTATCGGCCTGAATTCGCCGATGATGGTGATTATTCGATTTCCGGCATCGTCGAACTTGTTTCCAGAGACAAGGATTATTATTACAAGACAAACGGCGGCGTTACTCTCTCCGGCGGTGACCCTCTGCTGCAGAAACCGGACAGCATGATACCTCTGCTAGACTCGCTGCATAGGGAAAATATTCATATCGCCGTGGAAACCTCTTTGCATGTGCCTTGGGCTAATGTTGAGAAATTAGCGCCTTATATAGATTTATTTCTGGCCGATCTGAAAGTTGTCGGAGATGAGAACCTTCACAAAAAGTTTACCCAGCATGACAGCAAATTGATTCAGGAGAATATAAAAAAGCTTCTTGCGCTGAAAGCGAATGTCAAATTCCGTATGGTAATCGTGCCGGGTTATAATGACGGCAAAGAACAGATCAAAGCAACGGCGGATTTTCTTAAATCTGTTGGTCACGATTCCATAGAATTGCTCAAATACCACAATATGTATGAGGAGAAAGCCAGACGTCTCAGCCTGGTTACCGAATCATTGAATATCACAAACGACCAGAGTCTGACGGCTTTGAAAAGTGCCGTCGAATCATTTAAAGTTCATGGAACCAAAACTTCCTGCTACGACCTGGATGCCAGAAGACACAAGGCAGTCTTTACAAAACGCGTCCATGACATTCAGGACGCCATTAGAAAAAGCGGCAGAGCCCTGTGTTTTGAAGTTTCAAGGCTAAAGACGGATTACTACAAGAAAAACGGTTTTAAGAAACCTAATACCATTCACAGAGCGGAACGTCTGGACTATGTATTAAAGAATAAGAGTGTTATCATCTACCCTCAAGAACTTCTCGTCGGTAATTTCACGGCCAAGAGATGTGCCGGCCAAATATGGGAAGAACACTACGGCGCTCTCTTCGCTTCGATTCTCCATCAAATCCATCGCCAAAAACCTGTTCCGTTCCAATGCACATGGAAGGAAAGGATTAACTTCTTTTATAGAACTCTTCCATTCTGGCTGCGTCACTGCCTCCTATTGAAGACCGCTAATTCGATTCCCAAGTTCATGATGACCATTGCCCGTGCCTCGGAAAATGCATACGGATTTAATAACAACATGGCCGCCATTGCGCATTTCACAATGAACTACGACCGCATTCTGGCCCTGGGAACAACGGGAATCATCAAAGAGATCGAGGCCGCACGCAAAGGGAAACCGGAAAGCAGTCAGGCCTTCTACGATGGCGCGATTATCAGTTTAAAAGCATTGGAGGCATTTGCAGAGCGATACACAGACAAGCTCTCCAGCCTGGCCAAGGAAGAAAAGGACCCGCAACGCCGCAAGGAGCTGGAGGAGATGGCCACTATCTGCACTTATGTGCCTAAGAACCCTGCCCGTACTTACCATGAAGCGCTCCAGAGCATGCTGTTCTTCCAGATCGCCGTCTGCACCGAGTCATACGAAAACGCCATCTCTCATGGCCGCCTCGATCAGGTAGTTTATCCATATTACAAAAGGGATAAAGAAGCCGGAATAATCGATTACGATAAGGCGAAAGAACTGCTGGCCCTCTTCATCCTCAAGATGGACGAAGTCATCCTTGTCAACGACGGCGACACCTACCTCCGTATCGGCAGGCTCTTCGAGACCATGTCTGTAGATCAGGCCGTGACAGCAGGCGGACTTGGCAGAGACGGCAAAGACGCTACCAATCCCTGCACCTACATGCTGCTCGATATCTGCGAACTCCAGCCTTATGCCTGTAACATGTCAGCACGGATTCACAAGGACAGTCCCCAGGAATATCTGGACAGACTTGCTGAGGTCTATATCAACGGAGCGCCGATGCCTGCCCTGTACAATGACGAGATTTACCTTAAAACCCTGGCAAAGCATTACCCTGACATCCCTGTGGAGGATGCGAGGAATTACGCAAATATCGGTTGCGTCGAGCCGAACGTTAACGATGACCATTTCGGCAACACTGACTGCGCAAACGTTAACGTTGCCATGCCCTTTCTGCAGGCATTGAAAGGCGAGGAAAGCGATTTGTGGAACGTCGGCCTCGCCGATCAGATAGAAAAGATGACTACTAAGTTCTTCGAGTATAACTGTCGGAGAGATAATAAGCCCTCCAAATACATCCTGGCAAAGTATTTGAAGGCCCGCAATAGGTTCAAGAAGAAGAGAACCCCTCCACCTAAACCGCCAGCTAATATGGATGACTTGCTGACACGTTTTCAGTCGCGCTTGAATTTCATCACCAACTCGATACTTGCCGACCACCAGGATATCGAAAAGGTCATCGCCGAACACTTCACGACGCCCCTTTCCTCGACACTCTTTCCGAATTGCATCGACAGCGGAAAGGATCTGTGCCAGGGCGGTGCCAAGGTGAACAGCAGCGGCATTCAGGCGGTAGGAATCACCGATGTCGCTGATTCGTTATTCGCCATTGATGAGGTGGTATTCAAAAAGAAATTATATTCCACCACTGATGTCATCAATGCTATCGATAACAACTTCGAAGGTGAACGCAATCAGGAGATCAGAAAGGCACTGCTCGCAGTTCCGAAATTCGGTCATGACGGTTCCAGAGAGGCTTCCGCCTGGGTTAACAAAACCCTGGATATATGGTGCAAGGCGCTGAAGTCGGTGAAGAACTGCCCCCGTAACGGCATTTACACCGCCGGCTATTACGCCCTGAATGTCAACGATCTTTACGGGAAGAAGACACCCGCCCTGCCTTCTGGGAGACTGGCTGGCGTATCGCTTGCCAACAGCGTCACCCCTCATTACGGAATGGAGACGAACGATCTGTTATCGTCGCTCAACTCCGTAGCCGAGGCCGATTTTGTAAACTATGCACCCAACGGCACCACGGTCACGTTCACTGTCGATTCGGCCCTGTTCCAGGGTAAGGATGGCATCAAAAACTTGGCCGGCATCTTCAGCACTTTCTTCAAGAAAGGCGGCATGCAGTTCCAACCGAATGTAATAGACCGCCAAATATTGCTGGATGCGTATGATCATCCGGAAAAATATCCGCATCTTTTGGTTCGCGTTGCGGGTTATTGTTCATACTTTAACGATCTGTCCGATGACTTGAAAAAAATTATTATCAACAGAACTTGTTATTCTTAAAAAGGGGGATTACATAGTAATTATTAAGGCTGAATCTGAAAATAATTTAAAGGAGGATTTATGAAAAAATCGTTATTACTTTCCATCATTCTAATTTTTTTTGCCGCCTTATCCTATGGAGCAGAACCACAGAAAGTGAATTTTAACATCGATAAAGTGAAGCTGGAGTCAGGCAACCTTCAGGTCTTTGAGGAAAATTATGCAGTAGAGGGAAAAGGACAGAAAAAGCGTGCTGTCGGAGTCATTCTGATTAATGCTCCGCCTGCAAAAGTTTGGGATGTCCTCGAAAATTGGGACGTTATGGGAGAATTTGTTCCGGGTCTATCTTATTATAAAACAGTTCATGTGATAAAACCCATCGGAAAAGGTGATATTGGAGAATCTCTTATTGAAGGAAAGCTAAGTTTTCCACCTATCAGATATACCCTCAATGTTACATTTGATAAAGCCAACTTAAGGCAGGATTGGCGTATGGTCACAGAAAAAGAAATCGCATCTTACAATGCAAAACAAGAAGTTTTGAAAAGTAATAGCTCAATGATCAAGAGTATAGAAGGATATGAATATCTTGAACCATATAACAACGGTTCGCAAACAGTTTATACATACGCACCTATTATTGAAACATTCGGTGCCGTGCCAGATTTCATCGATAGGGCATTAACAAAAAATACGCTTTCCGGATATGTTAAATCCGTCAAGAAGCGTGTTGAATCTGGCAAGTAATAAATGTCGCCGCTATGGGCGAGAAAAAAGATTATTCCTTTAAAAACAAAGAATATTGACAAAATCATATAAACAAAGATATGGGGTAAGCGAGTAAAGTTATTATTAACTAAAAGGTAGAATCTTTCTGCTCTCAAAGAAAGTTAAAGTTTTTTATAATATCAAAGGTTTGATTCTTCTGGAATCAAACCTTTTTTAATGAGCCTTAAGTTTCAGAAACGCAGTGTGCTGAAACTTATAGAGAGAATTATCCCCATAGCGATGCGGAGTGGGATTATGAGACTCGCTGAAAACCAATGCTTTATTTACTTTTAAAGAATACTTAATGGATTATGCCAGTTCAGCTACACGGAAGGCCGGCAATAAATTAATTCAAAAAATGCTCAAAGAAACTTTCAAAACAAGACGCAAAAAAATTGTTTGCGACAGGCTGCAGAAAATTGAGGGAGGCTTAAGAGATGTCTACATCTGACCGGATAGAGAAACTGCTGCTCAAGGCGGAAATTGGCAAATCCCTAAGCAGGGCTGAAATTATCGATCTTTTAAAAATGCCTGGCGATTGTGTTCAGGATCTATTCAACACTGCCGACCATATCCGTCAACGAGAAGTTGGCGATGAAATTTTTCTGCGCGGGATCATTGAATTTTCCAATCACTGTGAGCGCAATTGCCTTTACTGCGGTTTACGCAAAAGTAACAGCAAGCTCAACCGTTATCGCATGACCGATGATGAGATTATAAATACTGCACAAGAAATTAAAAAATCACGCGTACCTACGTTAGTTCTTCAATCAGGAGAAGATTCTTTTTATTCAACCGACAGGATTTGCCGTCTGATCGAACAGACAAGAAATGAAACAGGTTTGATTATCACATTATCCATTGGCGAAAGAAGCGCTGCGGATTTTCAGTTATTTCTGCAAGCAGGTGCGGACCGTTACCTGCTCAAGCAAGAAACTGTATCACCGGGACTTTACAAATATTTGCGGCCGGGTTGTCAACTGGATAAACGAATACAATGTCTGCGCTCACTCAAACTCATGGGATTTGAAACGGGGATAGGAAACATGGTGGGACTACCGGGACAGACATTGGAAATTCTGGCAGATGATCTGCTCTTTATGAAGCAACTTAATGCCGACATGCTGGGAATAGGACCATTTATCGCTCATCCTGATACGCCATTTGCCGGCATTGAAAACGATGATATTGAACTCACTTTGCGTGTTTTGGCTATTGCCCGCATCCTCACACGCAACACCAATATTCCGGCAACAACTGCTTTGGCCACGCTTCATCCGCAGGGACGGATTTTGGCTTTGCAGGCCGGCGCCAATGTTGTGATGCCGGATTTCACACCGGAAAATTACAAAATTCACTACGAAATTTATCCCGGCAGAACAGACGTCGGTTCGGCAGCAGAAATCATCAGCAATCTGGAAAAAGATTTTCAATCCATCGATAGAACACGTTCATATTCACCAGGTAATCGTCCCGGCAAATAAGTTTATCCGAGTACACATCACTATAGTGAACTTATGGCTATCAAATCCTTGACATGAACATGTCTTGTTTCGTCTATTGATAAACCTTCGTCGATAAGCTGCAATACCAGCGATTTTTCTTCCGGAAATTTATATCCTTCATAATCCTGACGGAAAAGAAGTCCGCTTTGCCGGTTGGCCCACACATTCATGCTATGGTCAAAACACACCCTGGAAGTAACGTTTAAATCTTCAATCATCACTCGCAGCTCTTCCAATCGCTCGTGTGGTGAAGAGATGTGCATCTTTCCCTGTTCATAATCATCAAAGATTGGCGTACCGCATCGTGGAACAAAAGGACGAGACCGGATATAGTGCGGGTTGATTTCGTTCAAAACACGTGCTGTATTTTTTGCGTTTTGCTGCCAATGCTCTCTCCCCCCTATATCATTCATCCAATATTCGGAAAGCTGAAAACCGGCCGCCATTGCTTTTTTACCACCGTCAATCTGTTCAGCACTGGTCACGCCCTTGCGAATAATTTTCAACACTTCATCATCTCCTGTTTCCAGGCCTACGTGAACCCGGTCAAGACCCGCTTCACGAATAGCCTTCAAGTCTTCAAGTTTCCTTTGCGAAAGTGTTTTTGAACGGGTATAGGAAGTCACTCTGGTAAGCATTGGAAACGTCTTCCGCAAATGCTTCAGCACTTCAACAAATTCATTGGGCCTCATTATCATGCTGTCGGCATCCTGAAGAAAAGCCGTTTTGCCTCCGTAATAGAGCCAGCTGAACACCGTAGAAAAACAATGATTCTCGTCAAGATAAGGATTGATACTTAAGAGTGCGCGAATAACATCTCTGTTTATTCGTCCTTCCTGTCCAATTTTTCTTGCAACTTCCTGTATTTCATCAACCATAATTTTGACTGTATCAATATCGGATTTAATATCCTCAACCGAACGATAAACAAAAGAATGACCCTTGTACATTTCGCAAAATGTGCATTTATTCCATGGACAATTTTCTGTGATCCGTAATAAAAGAGACCCACTGCCTCCCTCGCTGGGGGGACGATAAACACCCACGGCAAAAGATAACTTGCTGATTTTTTCAACATTTTTCCTGTAACTCTCATTTCCTACCGAAAAAGCCATACTTTCTCCCTTTTAATGTATTTCTAAGATAATATAATACTTTTTGGTCATTTTACAACTTAAGTTCTTGAAGTTATTTATGACTTGCAGTTCTCTTAATATATTAAAAAAAACACTACTTTATGTTTGACAAAATAACTCATTGAGGCTATAAACGGTCCAATTGCTGACCAATAGTCTTTAAACTGTTTGGAAAAATTGATCGATCTGAATGTGGGTGGCAAGATTAGAGTAATCTAAAATAAATCAGAAGTTATGATAAATTTTAAATTAAGAGAGGAACGAAATTTATGGCAAATGAAAATTTAGAAAGTAAGAGATGGTTGATTGCCGGCGCAGCTGTTGTCATTCAGCTTTGTCTGGGCACGGTGTACGCGTGGTCGGTGTTTAAGAATCCATTGATGCAAATGCATGGATGGGATGGAAAAACAGTTCAATACACATTTATGATTCTTATGGGTATTCTTGGATTGGCTGCTGCTTTCGGTGGCACTCTGGTCGATAAAAAGGGCCCCCGTTTTGTGGCCACAATTGGTGGTATCCTTTTCGGTATCGGTACATTGGTAGCCGGTTACGCTGATCAGATTGGAAACATTACTCTGCTTTATCTTGGATTCGGCGTAATTTGCGCATTGGGCAATGGTTTCGGCTACGTTACACCGATTGCCACATTGATTCGCTGGTTCCCGGATAAAAGAGGTCTTGTAACAGGTTTGGCCGTTATGGGTTTCGGCGCCGGCGCTTTTTTCATGGGCAAAATTGCTCCTGTGATGATTAAGAACTTCCAGCAGATGGATCCAAATGGAACTATGATCGCTTCCGGTGTTTCCACCACCTGGTATATCTGGGGTGTTATATTCCTTGTCCTTGTAACCGGTTCCGCACAGTTATTCAAAAATCCCCCCACAGGCTGGTTGCCTAAAGGTTTCACCCCGGCTAAAACGACTGTTTCCGCGGCCGACTCTTTCACTTTAGGCGAAGCCGTAAAGACCCCCCAGTGGTGGATGCTTTGGTCTATGCTTTGTCTAAATGTTTCCGCCGGCCTTGGCCTTATCTCCCAGCATTCCCCGCTGGCTCAGGAGATTTACAAGAAAACAATGGGATTAACCGGTGATTTAACTCCGGAACAGGTAGCCATAGTAGCTGCTGCGGGCGGAGCTGTTGTTGCCTACGCCGCAATATTCAATGGTCTGGGAAGACTTTTCTGGGCAAAAATATCCGACAACATCGGCCGTAAAATGGTATTCTTGATCATGTTTGCCACGCAGGCTGTTTTGTACGTGCTGGTTGCCAAAGGATTCATCGCAACCTACTGGCCTTTCATTTTTGCGTCCTGTTATCTACTGGCCTGTTACGGCGGTGGCTTCGCTACCATGCCTGCTTTTGCCGCTGACTCATTCGGTCCGGCCAATATCGGCAAAGTTTACGGTTTCATGCTGACTGCATGGAGCGTCGCCGGTCTCATCGGCCCCTTCGTGTTCGAAGCTTTCAAACCTCAAGCTCTGTATATTGCCGCTGGTCTTTTAGTAGTCGGCTTCTGCATAGCACTGGTTTTCAAAGCACCAAAAGGTAAAAAAAGCTAAGTAAACTATTTTTTCTTATCCAAAGATAAAAGCCCCTTCGACTTAAGAAATTGAAGGGGCTTTTCTATTACTACCTAAATTATGACAAATAATAACTAATAGCATCTTTTAAATATTTTATTTCTTTTCAGCAGGATAAAATCAGGTTTATCAAAATAAATCCCGTAACTAAACGTCTATTGACAAGATATAATATTCAGCTTTTGTCAGCGGATAGAGTGTCTTCATGATTTTTGTGTAACGTTTGCGTTGTTCTTCGTATTTTTGTCTGAGCCCTCTCATTGAACCGGATTTGTAATCAATAATGGTAATAAGGTGATCCGACACAATCATTCTGTCCACTATACCAAAACTTTCCTTATCCGATATCTGCTGCTCAATATATAAATTGCCCGCTCTGAACATTACAGGCAATACATCCTTTCTTTGGACAAAACGGACAGCTGCTTCATATTCTTCAGCATTTAACTCTCCGGCTGGCGGAAGCGCCGCTCGATCGACAACTTTGGACAGCCAACGGTGCAGACGATCACCTCTCATGATACCGGTTTTAATATTCGCCGATAACAGCGCCGGATCAATTTCGCCGTATCCTTCCGGTTCTTTATTAGGCCTGGCCGGCACATCGTATATCGTTAAAGGCTTCGGTGCTTCCGGTTTTCCGGATAAAGAGCAAATCTCTTTTTTGTTGCCCTCCGGCGCAAATCGCATGAAAGTATCGAGCACAGCCTTATGAACAGGTTTATAATTGTCATTTTTATTTTTCGGCAGAAATACCGTGAGGGTTCTTATGGCTCTGGTAGCCGCAACATAAAATACATTGGCTTTCTCCCGTCGCAGCAGCCTCAGATTTAGTTTTCGCTTTTCAATTATTTCTCCAGTGATTGCCGATTTGCCGGCACTCAGAAAATCAATCTCCTTGCCCGAAAACTGCACATGACATTTTTCCGATTCCAGATAGAAAGGTGACTCTTTTTCCTCCTCATTCCAGAAAACAAAGACGTTTTTGAACTGTAATCCTTTCGTTCCGTGAATGGTGTCTACCTTGATATTCTCACTGTCTTCCGCTTCCGGCACCTTGATGTTGAACCGGACACTGAACATTCTCAAAAGAAAACCATCCACATCACTGCCGCCTTCATCGAAATACGTCTGCGCTTCTTCCTGCCAGATATCCAATATCGTCGCGGTTATTTTCCCGCGCAATAGTTCAATCGCGCAACTGACAGCCATCAACCCGAAAGGCCGGGGAAACTTTTGAGCAAACTCCGCCCGGATTTCCTCGATATTGCCGAATACATCTTTCCATAACGGCGAAGCTGCCGTCGCAGCCATAAATCTTTTTTTATCTTCTTTTGCCAGAACGGCGGCAATAAAGAACATCACCGCCACACCTTCCGGAGTGGAAAGAAGCTGTCTTCCTTTTACGGCAGCCACGCCGATTTTATTTTTTAAAAGCTCGGCTTCAATCTTTTGCACATGATTGTTGGTCAGGGCCAGAACGGCCATGTCTCCCCAGGAACATCCGTACTCAGCCTTTTTCTTCTTCAGATATTCGACGATCGCGGGATAAAAACTCTCCTGAGAAGTACCGTCTTTTTCCAGTTCAATACGATTCACTTCGGTCATACCATCGAAATATTTGAATTCCTCCGGCGGTTTCTGCTTTTCGGTTTTCTCTTTTCCTTCAAACAGATTTTCGACAAGTTCATTAAAAAAAGAAATCAGCAGAGGCGTGCTGCGATAATTGTATTCGAGCGAGTTTTCCGTGATTTCCTTGTTTGTGATGTATTTTTCGATAGCCGCTTCCAACGCCTCGCGATCCGCGCCCCGCCAGCCGTAAATCATTTGTTTCCAGTCACCCACGGCAAAGAATGACCTTGCGCCGCGCTCGCCCTGTCCGGATAAAATCTCGTCAATCAATGGCATCAATATTTCAATGTCACCTTTTGAGGTATCCTGAAATTCATCAATCAGCAGATGTTCCGTCCTGTCGAGTCCCAGCGAAAAGTAATTGCTCATGAGCTTCGGGCGCTCAGTGGATGTCATGCCGTCCAGTTCAAGGAGGCCGCGGCGCACATCGTGAAAGAATATCAAGCCTCTTTGATCTTTCACGTCCGCCGCCGCTTCCAGATATATTTCGCAGAGGAAGGCCACGGCTAGTGCCTTCAAAAGCGCCTTGTTGACGGCCAATCGCCCGGCAGTTTCCCGGTAATCCCGGAAAATTTTGTTAAGCTCCGCATACGGTTTTTCATTCCAATTTATGTTTTTGCCGAGGCTTTTATAATCTTCCAAATCCGAATAAGTTGCCACGGCCTTGGAAATATAATTATTATAATCAGCCAGAGCATCAATCACCCAGCTGTTTGTTCGCGACGTCACCTGATCCGCCATGGTATTCGCCTTTTCATAAAGAGATGAGAGTCTGTTTCTCAACATAGCATTTTCTTTCATTATGTCGTCAAGATCGTCGAGCCTCTCCATATCGAGCAGGCAGCGCTCAATGGTACGTTCATCCGCCAGAGCATCCCAAAGCTTGTCCATATCCGTCCTTAAGATTCTTGCCGCAACGATTAACTTATTGGCTTTGCCTTTTTGCAGTACATTGTCGCGAAAAACAATTTCTATCTCCCGCAAAAGTTCCATCTGAGCCTTTTCATCGGCGAGCTTCGGCGCAAAACCGGCCGCGGCAAATAGCCGGTAGAAAAACGAATCGATGGTCGAGTAGCCTACACGGCCTGCCTCCATAATCAACCGCAGTCTTTCCAGCAGAGGCTTCCCCTCTTGTCTGGCTATCTTTTCCATGATCCGGGTGCGCATCTCGGTCGTGGCCGCGCGGGTGAAAGTCAGAGCGGCGATGAATTTGCCGCCGATAGATATTCTTTTGAACACCTCATCAGTGAGTCGTGTTGTTTTTCCCGATCCTGCCGAGGCTTTCAGTAAAATACTTTTCATCACAGGTTCCCCCGAACCGTTTTATAATAATCTTCCCTGCCGCATAAGGCCTGGAACTGACAGTATTCACATTCATCACAGTTATGATTTGGCGCAAGTTCGCTGCCGCCGATGATGGCATCCAGCCGTTCTTTGATAGCCTGCATCAGTGCTTCCGCATTGGCACTTTCCACAGGAGGAAGTTCTATTTCCCGATTCTTTGTCTGTTCCTTCAGAAAATAAAAGCGCGCGCCCTGCGCGCCTTTACTGAAGTGCTGATAGATAACCAGCTGAGCAGCGGGGTGCAAAATGCCTTTTTCTTGAAAGCGCTCCAAAACGGATGACTTTCCCTTGAGATCATACTTGTCTTGCTTTTTGGTATATTTGAAATCGATTACCTCGGTTCGTCCCTCAATACCGGCAATTCTGTCCGAACGTCCGGTTATCTTGTAACATTTGTCAATTATCCCCTCGAATTTTTCCTCGCAGCAGAGGGCGTTGTCGGCAAAAACCAGACGCGCGCCGGCATCTTTTTCATCAGCATATATCTCCTGTAATAAAATCTTCGCGTTGAGCATGTAGATATTAATGCCTTCAATGTCGCGCACCTCCGCGTTGTCGTCACTTTCCCAGAGCTCATCGAAGAGACTCTCCCAGTCATCAAATCTCTCCTTTGGACCCATCGAGAGTTGCTGCAGGAATCTGTGAACAAAATCCCCCATGTGCATATTTATTTTTTCATCATCATCCATAAATACAGGCGGCTTAATCCCGAGCATATATAGATGGTAGAATAAAAATGGACAGGCCAGAAGATGGGTCAGGCTCGAATACGAATAGGTAAAATCCCTGAGTTTGTTTCTCAGATTCTCATCAAGGATAATAGCGATTTTTCCAGTGCCCGGCTTCGCCAAAACAGATTCCTTAAAGGCGGTAGCCGTAACCGTTTTCCCGAATTCCTGCGCCAGAAAGCTCATATAGTAGCTGGGTGTCCGTTCCCTGATAGTATCGTTCACGCCGACGATTTTGATTTTATCGCCCTGTGCCAGAATCTGCCGGAAAATCAAATCCTCGTATTCAAAAACACTTTTGCGCAACTGCGGCACATGAACCGGATTGATGAAAGGACCTTCAAATGGCTGCGAAGGCATAATGCCTGCATCCAGAGAAAGGATTAACCCTCTGCCGAATTTTTCACCCGAAACATGACCGAAACCGACCACCTGCACCGGTGCCGACCTGCTGCCTGTTACACGAAACTTTCTTGATTCAATCAGCGTTCTCGCGGAATCGGGCAGATTGCGCCC
>AWGX01000532.1 GCA_000495415.1 Smithella sp. ME-1
TGCTCGGGGAGCAGTCCCTACAATGTTTTGTTAATAACAAATGATGGCATCGCTAGTCTATGACTTTGGGTACGCGGAAGAATTCCCCCCGTGCATCCGGTGCGTTGCTAAGTGATTGTTGCGTACCGATAGAATCCAGTATTTTATCTTCGCGAAAAGCGTTAGTTACTGCAATAGCGTGGCTCATCGGCTCCACACCTTTCGTATCCACTTCATTTAGCTTATCTATGTAAAGTAAAATATCGTTGAGCTGTGCAGTAAATTTTTCCGTTTCCCTTTCTGTCACTTCCAAACGTGCCAAATGCGCCACATATTCAACTTCCCGGGAACTTATTTTCAAAACATCTTCTCCTTTATCTTTCAGAACACTTTCCAGTACGGACGAATCCTGGAAATAACCTTGTTAATTAACTGGTCTGCTTCTTCGTCGGTTCCATTTTCCAGGGAAGAAAGTCTATCTTCTGTAACATGTGTTTCATCAAGCATCTCTTCCAAGACAGCTTTTACCGATCTCGTTAGTCCGACGATGTGATAACCGCCTTCCAGTACGGCCACAAAGCGTCCCTGACAGCAGGTATCGGCGACATTGAGTAATATGCGCGCCATGGCTGCGAAACCTTCCGGTGTGACACGCATTCCGCCCAACGGGTCTTGAAAATGGGTATCGAACCCGGCGGACAACAAAATCAGTTCCGGTTTGAACTCCAGCGCTACCGGCTCTAAGATTCTGCGGTATATTTTTACAAAGGCGGCGTCTCCCGCTCCTTCCCGTAAGGGGACATTGATTGTGTAACCTTCTCCCTCTGCATTGCCAAACTCCTGCAGGCTTCCCGTTCCGGGATAATAAGGATATTGGTGAGTGGAGAAATATAAAATCCTGGGATCCTTGTAAAAGCTGTGTTGTGTACCGTTACCGTGGTGCAAATCCCAGTCTATAATCAATACTTTTTTTAGGCCATATTTCGATATGGCATGCATTGCCCCAATGGCAATATTGTTGAATACACAAAAACCCGCGGCAGTATCTTTTTCCGCATGATGTCCCGGAGGACGTACAAAAGCAAAAGCATTATCTGTTTCACCCTTAATGACGCTGTCAATTGCATTACAAACGCCACCAACTGCCAACTTCGCAATTTCATATGTCTCGGGAGAGGTGGCCGTATCGGGATCGAGATATACACTGCGTTGTCCCGCAGTGCTGGCAATAAATTGCACATAAGATGGTGAATGGATCATTTCAATTTCTTTGTGGGTGGCTTCACGCGGTTCTATATGAGTGAATTTCCAATCCATCAAAGGATTTTCCAGCATTTCATAAATTGCTGCCAGTCTTTCCGGACTTTCCGGATGGGCAAATCCCGCTGAATGCTGTAAGTATCTGGTGTCTTTGACAATACCTGTTTTTTTAGACAAGGGCACCTTCTTTCAAACTACCAATTTGGACTTAAATCCGTGTATCATAAATGACTTTAAAGAGCAAAATATTTCCGTTCTTGTTTTACACTAAATGCATGTCAAAAAAAGGCCCCACAACATTTAAAAGTTATGGAGCCTTTAAGATTTCAAATTTTAAAAGCTAAAATTAATTGTTCTTTACAGTTTTAATGACAGCCTGAACCCTACGGTTCCTCTGCTTTCCTTCTTCGGTGTCGTTGCCGGCAATTGGTTTAGTCAGTCCATAACCAATGGCGCTTAGGCGGGACGCCTTGATTCCAAATTTGTCAATCAGATACTGCCGGACGCTGCTAGCGCGAGCCTGCGATAGATTCTGATTGTATTCCGCGCTGGCGACATTGTCAGTATGACCTTCTATTACAGCAGTGGTTTTGGGATATGTTTTCATGAAATTGGCTACTCTTTCGATTTCATTATGATATTTTTCTTTGACAACGGCACTGTTGGTGTCAAATTCCACATTAAGCGCGATAGTAACTGTTGTGGGACTAGTTGGACCGCAGCATGGAGGACAGCCGCAATCGGGAATACGATTATCTATCGTTAATTCAGGTAAACCACCAGCTCTTGGTTCCGCCTGCGCTGCTGTGACGACAGCAGTAAGCATTATAATAATTGCTAAAATTCCGATTTTTTTCATAACACTTCTCCTTTCATCCTGTTCTGTTATAAGTTAATTTTTGGGGGAAAATTTACACTTTAAATATGCCAGCATTCCATAAATGCTGTTTCTTAATACTAAAAAATATTCTTTATGTCAAAGGTATTCTAATTATTTGCTAATAAATTCTGGTCGTTTAACTGCAATAGTATAACGTAGAATTTTTTATAAATTGTAAATTAGAATAGCTTTAAAAAAAGGTCCCATAACCTTACAGCGGCTATGGGACCTCAAGTTTTTTAAAATTCTGGAACTGTTAAACTTATTTATAAACTGTCCTTACTGCTTCCATAACAGCTTCAACTCTGCGGTTCTGCTGCCGTCCTTCTTCGGTATCATTGCCGGCAACGGGTTTATCCAATCCATATCCGACAGCAGTCAAACGGGAACCATCAATTCCGAATTTGTCAATAAGATACTGACGAACACTGTTAGCGCGTTTCTCAGATAACTTCTGATTGTATTCCGCGCTGGCAACATTGTCGGTATGACCGCCAATTTCAGCGGTTGTGTCCGGAAATTCTTTCATGAAATCCGCTACTCTCTTGATTTCATCATTATATTGTTCCTTAACGTCTGCCTTATTGGTATCGAATTGCACATTAAGCGTTATGGTAACTTTCTCTTTAATTGGAGCTGGAGGAGGGGGAGGTGGAGGTGGAGGCGGCGCCACTACCGGTTCAGGGCAACAGGGTGGACAACCACAGTCTTTGATGCTCTTATCAATCTGTAATTCCGGTAAACCACCGGCCCTAACCTCTGCCTGCGCGGCGGTGACTACAGCCATCAGCATTATAATTATTGCTAAAATTCCGATTTTCTTCATGATATTCTCCTTTCTTTTACGTCTGATAAATTGATTTCTTGGAAAACAGTTTACTTTAAGAACGGCTATTTTGGTACTAGAATAAATCTTTTATGTCAATAGTATTCTTGTTATGTGTTTGCAAAAAACATTGACAAAAACGGGAATCAATATATAGGTATATCCTAGTTATTACGGAGGAATTATTCATAGATGTTTGGCATAGGAATGCAAGAGCTTATTATAATAGCGATAATTGCTTTACTCATTGTCGGGCCTAAAAAATTACCTGATATTGCCAAAAGTCTGGGTAAAGGTTTCAACGAATTCAAAAAAGCAACAGACGGCGTCACCGAGGATCTGAAAGATGCCATCAAAATAGATGAATCGCCGAAGAACGATGACGCCTGGAAAGATTCTTTGTTAATGAAGCAGCCGGAAACTGAACAAATTAAACCGGATTCATCCCCTAATGCCTCCGAAAAAAATAAAATCTGAATTAGAATTCTCTAACTTGTAAATTCAAGAATAAATTATAATCCTATGGAAGATAACGAAGATAAAGAACGTAGCGAAGACCACAAAATGTCTCTTACAGAACATTTGATGGAACTGCGCAAAAGGCTTACTCGTTCGTTGATTGCTTTATGCATTGGTTTCGCAGGCTGCTATTATTTTAAAGACCGGATTTTCGATATAGTTACCCGGCCTCTCACTCAGGTTCTGCCCAAGAATAGTTATTTGATTTATACCGGCCTGACAGAAGCTTTTTTCACGTACATGAAAGTGGCTTTTTTTGCTTCGTTGATAATTACCAGCCCTTTTATTCTTTATCAGATATGGAAATTTATTGCGCCTGGATTATTGCCTAAGGAAAGAAAATATGTTGTTCCTTTTGTAATTTCTTCATCGTTCCTTTTTATTACAGGAGTTTTATTCGGGTATTTTATTGCTCTTCCTCCTGCTTTTAAATTTTTCGTCAGTTTTAACAATCAATACCTGCAGGCAATGCTTTCCTTCAAAGATTATCTTTCGCTTTTCGTAACTTTTTTATTGGGATTTGGGTTGTCTTTTGAGTTGCCGATATTTATTTTCTTCTTGACCAAACTGGGTATAGTTAACGCTGAAATGCTTTCCAAACAAAGAAGGTATGCTATCCTGATTATATTTGTGGTTGCCGCCGTTTTGACGCCGTCGCCGGATGCTTTAAGCCAGGTATTAATGGCCATACCCTTGATGTTTCTTTATGAAATAAGTATATTTGTGTCGAAATTTGCTGAAAAGAAAAAAGAAAACACCGAAACTGATAAAAATTAATTGATAAAATTATGCCGCTATCCCGTAAAAGATCAAAATATAAAAATAATGGAGAAATTAAAAAACTTTCCAAACTTTTTAATCTTTTTCTTGGTGTAATCCTCTGTGTCCTGCTTGCTACAGTTGGCGGAACTGCTACCTACTATGCCTTTACTCTGGATTTGCCTGGTATTGACGCGCTTAAGGATTATCGTCCCAGCATATCCTCCCGTGTTTATGATGACAATAACGAACTCATTGACGAGTTTTTTCTGGAAGACAGAAAAGTTGTCAAAATTACCGAAATTCCGAAGATAGTTCGCCATGCTTTTGTCGCCTCGGAAGACTCGCGCTTCTATCAGCATACGGGGCTGGACATCCAGAGCATTTTCCGGGCGATGATGAAAAATGTTGGAGCGGGACATATAGTGCAGGGCGGCAGTACTATTACGCAGCAAGTGGCAAAAATGATGTATCTCTCTCCTGAAAAGAAATACACACGTAAGATTAAAGAGGCGATTCTCGCTTATAAAATAGATAAATATCTTACTAAGGATGAAATTCTTAATTTATATTTAAACCAGATTTATTTAGGACACGGCACTTATGGAATAGAATCGGCCTCGCTTGGTTATTTCGGCAAAAACGCCAAAGATTTAAAGCTGCATGAGGCAGCACTGCTTGCCGGATTACCCAAAGCTCCTACCAATTATTCTCCCTTCCTTCGCTATGACAAGGCAAAAGAAAGGCAGTTGTATGTTCTTACGCGCATGATGGAAGACGGCTACATTTCTCAGGAAGAGATGAAGAAAGCATATGCGCTTCCTTTGAAATTGCGACCTATCAAACCCAAGGATAAAGTTGCCGCTTATTTTGTAGAAACCGTCCGCCGCTACGTGCAGGAGAAATATGGCGCGGATGTGCTTTATAAAGAAGGTCTCTCTATCCATACGACTTTGAATTTGTCGGCGCAAAAATATGCGCGTGATGCTGTGGAAAGAGGTTTGGCGGAATTAGAAGACAGAGAGAAATATCAACGCGGACTTGTGCAAGGTGCTCTCTTTTGCATGGATGTAAAAACAGGAGCTATTCGCGCAATGGTCGGGGGACGGGATTTCAATAAAAGCGAATTCAACCGCGCAACGCAATCACGCAGGCAGCCCGGCTCCGCCTTTAAGCCGCTGATCTACACGGCAGCCTTCGATAAAGGATTTAATCCTTCATCACGGTTTATCGATTCTCCCATTGCTTTGGAAGATCCAAGTCAGGAGGGAGGTCTTTGGAAACCGAAAAACTTTGATGGAAAATTTCTGGGACCGGTTACCATGAGAACCGGACTTGTTCAGTCACGCAACATTGTCACGGTAAAAATTCTGCAGGAAATCGGCATAGATTACGCTGTATCATATGCTGCGAACATGGGAATTACTTCTCCTTTATCGCGTAATTTAGCATTGGCATTAGGCGTATCGGGTGTAACTTTACAGGAACTGGCTCAAGCCTACGGTGTTCTGGCTAATCAGGGCCAGAAAGTAACCCCGTATTTCATTAAAAAAATTGTTGACCGCACCGGTAATGTTTTTGAAGAAACTAAAGTTCAGCCGGAGCAGGTTATTGATCCCCGCATCGCTTTCCTGTCGACTTATGTCATGCAGGATGTTGTCATAAGTGGTACCGGTACAAGGGTAAGAAGCATCGGAAGACCCGTTGCGGCAAAAACAGGAACCACGAATGATACTCGTGATGCCTGGTTTATCGGCACGACTCCTTCCCTGATTGCCGGAGTTTGGGTTGGCTTTGACCAGGAAAGGTCATTGGGCGAACAGGAAGTAGGCGGAAGAGCAGCGGCTCCCATCTGGCTTTATTTTATGGAAAAG
>AWGX01000533.1 GCA_000495415.1 Smithella sp. ME-1
CCGGAGCGTAGCTATCAGCGGGATTGCCGGGTTCGCTTCATCGGTAAACATCTTTTCGATGCCCTACCTTTACCACCCAAACTGTAAGTTCTTTATCGTGAACAGAATAGATTATCCTGTATTGACCTTGGCGAACACGGTATCTCTCTTGTCCTGTGAGTTTTTCGTGGCCAAGAGGCCTGGGATCTCTCGCGAGCGCCTCAATGCGAAGCATTATCTTCTGTAGATCCTTCTTTGGTATTGTACGGAAGTCCTTTCCAACGGATTCTCTAAAATAGATTTTATATTCGGCCATCTTTTCTCAGCCTTTTGATCATTGCGTCATAACTAATTAACGGCTCTTTAGCTCTTTTCTCAAAGGCTGCAATATCTTCAGCGTCTTCCGCGAGGGCTTCCTTGATGGCGTCATTCACAAGCTTCGATAATGACTGTGAAGTTTCAACTGCTTTTAGTTTAAGTGCTTTGTGTAATTCCGGGTCCAAATATACAGTGGCACGCATTGCCTCTACTCCCATAATATCACCTCCCTTGTTATTTTGTATCTATAGCACTAAAACGTTATAACGTCAACGGTTTTCTTTTTTATAGCAA
>AWGX01000534.1 GCA_000495415.1 Smithella sp. ME-1
ATCCCTTTAATCATGAACGCCGATGTAGAAAAAGAGATCAGTTCTTTTCAGGGTTTTGAACGTGAAAACTTTATCGCAGCTTATCAACGTTCCGGATTGTATCGTCCTATTATTGTAAAAGCGTTGAAAAAAGCAGGAATTCCGGAAGAATTCTTTTGGCTTCCTCTTGTGGAAAGTTTCTTTAAAATTAACGCCTACTCCCGCGCCCGGGCACTTGGTTTGTGGCAATTCATTCCGTCTACCGGATATAATTTCGGTCTTAGCCGTGATGAATGGATTGATGAGCGTATGGATGTGCATAAATCAACTCAGGCAGCAATTGCTTATTTAAAAGAATTGCACAATATGTTTGGTGACTGGTTGACCGTATTAGCTGCATACAACTGCGGAGAGGGTCGGGTACTTAGAGTTATATCCAGGCAGAATATAGATTATCTTGACGGTTTTTGGGATCTCTACAGGCAATTGCCTAATGAAACGGCTCGTTACGTTCCAAGATTATTGGCCACATTGCATATAGTTAAAGACCCGCAAAAGTACGGGTTTAATTTGGATAATACAGAAAAACCGATTAACTTTGAAACTGTCAAAGTCAACAAAATAATGAAACTGAAAGATATTGCCGAAAAAACAGGAGTATCTGAGGAAGAACTTTGCCTGCTTAATTCGGAGTTAAGACATAAAATGACTCCTGATCGTGAATATAATTTAAAGCTTCCCAAAGAATATGTGGATAAATTCAATTTGGTGGCCAATGATATTCCGCTGGGAGAAAAACCGCAATTGCGTTCTGTAAGAACAGTATTTGTAAAGCATCGTGTCAGAAAAGGTGAAACGATTGCATCAATTGCCGATAAATATGATGTTCCTGCGTCCGTGATAAAAAAATATAATAAACTGGGTAAGAAGAAATTAACTCAGGGTAGAAGGCTGAAGATTCCTATAAGAAAAGAAAACCAGGGTTATGCAAGCAGCACTAAATCCAGACAAAAAGGCAAAAAAATAAAAATAGCATCTTCAGACCGATATAAGGTTGAAAAGGGTGAAAATCTATTCATGATTGCCCGCCGTTTTGAAGTTTCGACCGATCAACTAAAAGAACTAAACAACCTGCAAAATGATAAAATCTTTGCAGGGCAGACATTGAAAATTCCTTCAAGTAAATCCGATGCTGGTGTGGAAAACAAAGACGCTCAAGATGTTAAAAAATCAGTTAGAAAAACCAAGGGAAATAAAGCGGAATCATCATCAGATAATTCTGAACAATCAGAAACAATTAAATATGTTATTGCAAAGAATGATAGTCTACACAGCATTGCAAAAAAGAATAATGTAAATGTAGCCAAACTTTTGGAATTAAACAAAATGTCGCTGGATGATAAATTAGTTCCGGGACAAGTATTGATAATTAAATATTAAATAAAATAATAGCTTACAGCTCGTTAACATATAGTAAATTTATTTACTTGACAAAAAAGTAAAGTTTTATTAAATAAAAATCGTTCGCTTGGATCCGTAAGGACTGAGACGAGAGGAAGAAATAAAAATTATAAGCCTTTCGTTTTGCGACGAAAGGCTTTTTTGTTGTGAAAAAATGAAAGTTATCGAATCGGCAAAAAAAATGCAGTCTTATTCCGAAAGTCTTAGAAACCAGGGACAGAAGATTGCCTTTGTTCCTACCATGGGGTATTTTCACGAAGGTCATCTTTGTCTGATGAAGGAAGCGAAAAAGATGGCCGACTTTGTCGTTGTCAGCATCTACGTAAATCCCACACAATTCGGTCCCAAAGAAGATTTATCCAAGTATCCTCGTGATTTTGACCGGGATCTAAAGATGGCTGAAAGTGTAAATGCGGATGTCATTTTTTATCCTGGCAACAAAGAAATGTATCCTGCCGGTTATCAGACTTATGTCGAAGTGGAAAAGGTAACTCAAAATTTATGCGGAATGTCACGCCCCGGTCATTTTCGTGGCGTCACCACAGTCTGCTGTAAATTATTTAATATCGTCAAACCGCACATTGCCGTTTTCGGTAAAAAGGATTTCCAGCAATATATAACCATAAAACGTATGGTGGCTGATCTCAACATGGATCTTCAAATAATAGGCGTGTCCACAGTACGGGAATCAGACGGATTGGCGATGAGTTCGCGTAATAAATACCTAAGGAAAAACGAAAGACCGTCAGCTTTAACCTTATTCAAATCTCTGAAATTAGCTCAAAAATTTTATTCCGGTGGAGAAAGAAAATCATCAGTAATTATCAGCAACGTAGAAAAGATGATTAACAGGGCACCATATACAGCCATTGATTATATTAAAATATGCAGCACAAAAACGCTTAAGGACGTCGAAGAAATCAAAAGTCAGTCGGTTATAGCACTGGCTGTAAAGGTAGGCACGACAAGACTTATCGATAATCATGTCTTTGGCGAGAAGCTAAAAGTATAATCTTTATCCCTAAGGAGAAATTAGTATTATGCAAAGATTCATGTTGAAATCGAAAATCCACCGGGCAACGGTAACAGACGCCGATTTACATTATGAAGGCAGTATTTCCATTGATGAAAAGCTCATGGAAGAAGCGTCGATAGCGCCTTATGAAAAAGTTGAAATATACGATGTTGATAATGGCGAGAGATTTTCGACTTATGCCATTAAAGGTAAACGTAATTCGGGAACAATTTGCCTCAATGGCGCAGCTGCCCGCAAAGTGGCAAAAGGGGATTTGATTATTATTGCTTGTTATGTGCTTGCCGACGATAAAGAAGTTCAGAAGTGGAAACCAAAGTGCGTATTCGTCGATAATAAAAATAAAATAAAAAAACTACACTAAGTTGATAAAATTATTTGGAATAATTAAATAATCCTAAGTGATGCATATTGCCTGGGGGAATACGCTGATATTCACCAGCTGTCTTCATTTTTTTAAACAATCATAAATAAAAACAATAGACTCACACGGTCAGATGTGTTAACAACGCTGCAATCTAAATGCAAAATTAATCAGGAGGAGAAATGGCTTTTCTGGAAATTAATCCAACTCTGAAATATAAAGTGGCAGATATTTCACTGGCTTCTTGGGGACGAAAAGAAATACAGCTGGCAGAAAATGAAATGCCCGGTCTCATGGCTGTCCGCAGAAAATACGGCAGAAAAAAACCATTAAAGGGATTGAGAATTACCGGTAGTCTGCATATGACAATCCAGACGGCAATGCTCATCGAAACCCTCAAAAAATTGGGAGCCGATATTCGCTGGGCTTCCTGCAATATATTTTCCACACAGGATCATGCGGCGGCGGCGATAGCCAAAAACGGTTCGGCAGCAGTTTTTGCGTGGAAAGGAGAATCACTGGAAGAGTACTGGTGGTGTACCGAGCAGGCGCTGATCTGGCCGGATGGTTCCGGTCCCGATCTGATTGTAGATGATGGCGGCGACGCAACACTGCTTATTCATCAGGGAGTTAAATTTGAAAAAAATCCCAAACTGCTCCAGAAGAAAATTGATAATAAAGAATTCAGGATAATAGTTGACCGTTTGGCGCGATCGGTGAAACGAAATTCTCAAAGATGGCAGAAGATAGCTTCAAAAGTAAGAGGAGTTTCCGAGGAAACGACCACCGGCGTACATCGTCTTTATCAGATGCAAGCTGCGGGCGAGCTTTTATTTCCGGCAATCAACGTCAACGATTCGGTTACCAAGTCAAAATTCGACAATCTTTACGGATGTCGTGAATCACTGGCTGATGGAATAAAACGGGCAACCGATATCATGATTG
>AWGX01000535.1 GCA_000495415.1 Smithella sp. ME-1
TGGCTGAATCCGGTAATGTCAGTATTGTTTCCAGCGAAGATGTGAAAGGCACAATAACCTTGTCCATGAAAAATGTTCCATGGAGGCAGGCTTTGGATACGATACTGGACGTGAATAGTTTAACTAAAAGGCAAACGGGTAATATCATCACTGTAACAACTTTGGACAGAAAGAAGAAAGATGAGGCTGACAAAGCAAAGGCCTTGGATGATCAGAATAAAG
>AWGX01000536.1 GCA_000495415.1 Smithella sp. ME-1
GTCCAATTGCGAGAGAAACAAAAACTTAAAAGAATGTACGGACTTTTGGAAAAACAGTTCAGAGGTTATTTTGAAAAGGCCGATAAGCAAAAGGGCATCACAGGAGAAAATCTACTCCTCCTTCTGGAAAGAAGAATGGACAATATGGTTTTCCGTATGGGATTTGCCAATTCCAGAATTGAGGCAAGACAATTAATTAGTCATAGTCATTTCTTGGTTAATGATAAACCGGTTAATATACCGTCGTATCTGCTTAAAGCAGGAGATGGAATTTCCGTTAAAGAAGGCAGCCGCAAGGTTACTAAAATATTATCAGCAATTGAAACTGTAGCAAGACGTGGAGTGCCTCATTGGCTGG
>AWGX01000537.1 GCA_000495415.1 Smithella sp. ME-1
GCCGGTGTTTGTATGATTGGCTTTGAATTTTATGGGCATACCGGCGATGTGCGCGGTTATCGCTGTCGGTAAGGTTAACCCATAGGCATTGTTGCTGCCCGTAGCTACCGCGTAATCAAGAATACCGTCGCCATCAACATCCGCGCCGGTGTGCCGCTGTTTATTAACCGCATTCAAAAATGCGGGATTGACTATTGTATCGTTTGCAAATATTGTTTTAGCCATTGTACCTCCTATATATATACAAAAATAACCTGTGTGTGCGCCGGTTTTAAGTCAGTAAAAATACCCTCTAACGAATTGGTTATATCGCCTTCTACAAGCCGGTCGCCTGCGCCGGATCTACCTGCCCGGAAATAAACCGGCCCGGCACCGGACGTGGTTACACGCCAGCGGAAAATGCCTTCGCTCCCGCATCCGTCCGTGTTGGCCAGCAATTCTTCAATCGTGATGATGTACCCCATTGATTCTGCAATTGAGATGAAGTGGGGTAGGGAAAGCCCGCCTCGCGTGCGTAATCTGGCCAGGACGCGATTTTGCCTGACCTGCAGTAACTCGTCTACTGCCGGTGTTACTCCGCAAACACGCTCCCAGTCGGCTATTGTCATATCGGCCAAATGCGGCAGCATCTCATTCAATAACAGCTCGGCGCTGGCCTGCGCGTCATCGAATTGTTTGCCTTCCAACTCAATATCAGTTGCAAAGACGCCGCCCAGTTCTAGCGGGAATAATAATTTTAAAGCATCAGCGTGTTTCATCTCGTTAGAAATCCTTTTAATTTATCCTTTGCCTGTGTCGCTATCCCGATATTTCTAACGGGATTCATATTTATTCCTAGCTGACCGTAATCGTTCCGGCGCGCACCATCTGATATGTCGTAGGCGTCACGTCTGTCGCCGGAGCGCTGATTGTAACGTTATCCGCGCCCGCATCCATCGCTATCTGCACCAGCTTATTTTTGTAAAGCACCTGAGCGGGGATCATGCTGTTCAAATACATTTCTATTGACGCGGCAATCGCCGTCTTATCTACATTTGTTCCGGTAACGGTCATCGTCACGTTTTGTGAGCTGACGGTCGGAGCGATTATGCCAACCTTCGAAGCGGTAACCGGCCTTAGCGGATCGATATATTTTTTAACTTCGGCAATAAGGCCTCTGATGACATAGGTTTTGCCGGTGGCCGTGAAAATATCATCTGTAAGTGTAAGCTGCGTTGCGCTATCCACAGTAACAACTGTTGTTTCTGTATTATCCGTTACATTTTCGACGATATCGCCGGGCTTAACCGTATACGTGGCGTTATCAAAGATACCGGATGAATCAATCAGCTTATTCGCTGTGGCCGTCGTATTTGTGCCCGTCTGACAATGAACGATATAGGGCTCTCCTGTATAACTGAAGATGTTGGCAGCAAGAGTCAATTGTGTCGCGCTATCCACGGTAGTAACTGTTGTACGCGTGCCGCGCAGCGGATTTTCGACGATATCGCCCACGGCCACGGCATGAGAAGTTGTGAATGTCGCGCCGGAATCGATAAGCTTGCCGGAGCTGACCGATGTTACGGTACCGATCCGTGCCGAAGAGCTGGGGAGTTCACTGTCAGTAATATCCGCATCGGCAAGAATTATTACATTAACTTGCCCAAGCGTCGGGATAGGCACACAATAGGCCTGCGCCACATTATCAACCTCTTTTGCCCATCGTATATAGTCATACTGATTCCCGCCTGCCGGTGGACGGCGAATATAATCAAGAACGCGCTCCAGCAATTCGGCGTCAGTTTCGTCAGCTTTGCGGGTTATATTGTGGATCCACGCGTGGTGTTCCAGCATTGCCGTATCTGCCGTGTCCGGGAAGATTTGTTTGCAAATATATTCCTGGTATTTATAGAGACCCCACAACATGCTGGCCTGGCAGGCCGATTTCATGTAGATGAGACTGCCCTGTGATAGATCCGCTTCCGGATATTGATTTTGCCAGTCCGCTAAAATTGCGGCAAGTATTACATCAAACTCTTTTTGAAAATTCATATTAAATTACCTCAATAAACGTGGTAAAGGCTACGGTCGGCCCGGATATCGGCGTGACTTCGATTAATAATTTCAGCCGGTGCAAATCCTGTGTGCGGTCGCGTTCGGTGTAAACATCGACCTTAGATATTTTTCCCGCGTCGATCATCCACTGGAGCGCCTCTTTGCAATAATCAATGGCCAGCCTCGCTGTTGCTTCGGTATTCTTTGCCCGCTCCAGAAGATACAGCCGCGAACCTAAAGTAAGATCGGCAAAGAAGGAGCCCTGCCGGACTTTCAGCGAAATATAAATATTATTTATCAGCGTTGTGGCCTTATCAAATGTCATCTGGCCGAGGCCTGAACTATCGATGGTAATTGCAAAGTCCATATTAATTCGCCTTTGTGGCTTCAGTCGCCACTGTTGCCGTAGTTAATTTGACTGTCGGCGTGCCGTCTTCCCCATGCACGTGAGCGTTATATATAGTTATTAACCGTTCATCAATTAGTGCGTATTTTGTCCCTGATGTGCCCAGCGTTATGGAAGGACTTTCCACCTCGCAACTTTCTGATGCAGTGACTTTTGCGACTTTAGTCGTGATGTCCACTTCATTTTCCACTGTTGCAATGAGCTTATTCCCGCTCACAACCTCTATTATTTTGTCGCGTTTAAAGTGTATTTTATCGCCCTCATCAGTGTACAGCGCGACTTCACCGTCTTCAATGGCTATGCGGTATAGGCGGTCATCGGAGGCAATGCCGATAATATGATTACCTTCGCGGATAATAATGATTTCCGCGCCTTCTTTGGGCCGTGAGGTGAAACCATAGTGCTGAAAATATTCCCGATCCTCAAACGATTCATCCGTCCGTCCGTCCGCGGAAAATAACTTAATCAAGCCTTCAGTAACTGAATTTATGATGCCGCGTATCATCATGCGATTAACCCCGGAACGCCCAGACTTAATCTTGTTGTCGGGCCTTCTTGTTTTGATAGTTCAAAAGTCCTGCCGTAAATCAGATAATCTCCGTCTATGCCCTGTATTTCGTCTTTGATATGGCAGATTGTATTAATTGCCCAATTTTTCCCGTTTTGCTGATGTCTGCCGACTTTATAAATCAGCTTTTCCCCTTCACGCCGCTGTTTCTCCATGATCATTTTTGCACGTTGCGTGGGGCTTTGGTCATCGTTATTATCAACGACCACATACGGTTTATAAAACGGGAACGTATCATCAATGGCCGGTTTGCCGGTATTGCTTGTATTTACTTCAGCCGCGAATGACATACTGTCATTGCCCTGCTGCTGGCCGATTACAGTCACTTTGGAATACCGCTGCGAAATGTCATAAACAACATCCGATTCAATCACATTATTGCCCACGCCGCTTTTAAGCATTGTTAGTGAATATTGCGGAGCGCCTTTAGCCATTGGACGCCCAAATATCAGCTGCCCTTCAGGCGTACAGTAGAATAAAATTCCTCTGCTGAACGCGTAGTTTTTTAATACTTCAAAAACAGTCATGCCCGCTTCGATACGGCCTATTTTTTGCGCACCATCCTGAGCAAAAATATATCCGGCATTACCGCCGCCTTTAGCCTTTTTACCCTTGAATTTTCCGACAACATTTTCCTGATAGTCGATATTTTTCAGGTCGAAATATTTTGACGGCGCTTTTGCCAGCAATTTTTCAGCCAGCGTTTTTAACTTCATGCCGGTGACATCAACCCACGGCGGCTCACAATAAGCATCGACGACCCAGCCCATCAGATCACGGCCTTCGACAACTATAAATACGCCATTTTTTCGCACGCGTTTTTGCACTTTATCGATAATGCCTTTCAATTCTTTATCGCCGTTAATTATTAGATCACAGCTATCTCCGGCTTTGATCGTGACTCCGGGATCGGAAAATTCCACATGAAAAGCATCGGCAGCCGTATATAGATCAGCATCGATTTGATAGCCGATAAAATTTTCTATTTTAATAGCGCCGATTTTGAGTTCCACTTTTTCAGGCATAGACTTGAATCTCTCCTGATACAAAATTGGGGTTTTGAATATTCTTGTTAACTTTAACCAGCCTTTCCGCATCCGTGTAAGGCAGACCATATTTGAGGCAAACCAGGTGCAGCGGCATAGGATTATCCAGCGCGACAGAGATCATCTTTTCACGCTCCAGCCGCACGGAATTTACCTGCGTTAAGAGAGCCGTGGCCATTGTTTTAAGACTTTCAATTTCGCGGGCATCATTAACTGCATCGTTGATGCGCGATCTGACTATTGCCAGAGTGGCTTCCAGTTCGTTAATATTCATTACCTGAAAATCGCTGTCGCCTTCCTGGAAGGCCTGATCGTCGTCGGCATATAGTGCGGCAGCCTCCAGCGCCAGGCGTTGAGCACAGGCGATTTTAAGATGTTTTCTCATAACATCTTCAGCCGCCTGACCGGCTGCGGATTGCGCGAGATCGTTATAAGATTCTTCCAGCTCATCGAAGGCATTATTTAATTTTGATATGAATTGTGCCGGAGACGACCACAGTGAATCAAACATCCTGGCCATTTTTTCCAACGAGCAGGAAAAAGATCCCAAAATTCTTCCTGGGAGGTTTTCCGTATATGTGATTGCTGCCTGGATGGAATTAACGGGGCTTTCCATTTCGGCTGTCAACGCATCCGATATGGCAAGATATTTTTCCACTGAACCGATCAGAAATTTTGTCTGCGCTGAAAATTCCTGTGCCTGTGCCAGAAGGCCGAGGTCGGCATCAAGGATTTTTGCCAAAACTCCGGCATCGGCTGTGGGTATAGAATTCTTTAAATCATCCACTAGTGTCGATTCCTGCTGTGTCTGGCCTTCCTGGTATGCATCTTCCACCGCAGGCAGCACGCTCTGCGTTGAGCTCACTATCAACAACTGATGCATCTGTTCGATAAAAGTAATATCGACAGAGGCTTTGCGAATGCTGTCATCATGGAAAATGACCAGGGCTTCAATCTCTCCCTTTATCAACCCGTATTTAGGATGGACGAAATCAAGGTGTTTGTCGCTTTTCAGGTTAATTAAATCAGTGTGTGTTTCGTACGTCTGTTGTTCTGCATCGTCCCAGAAATAACAACGCACCCTGATTAAATGTTGCCGCATACCCATGTTTTCGAGGTCTGCACCATCCGCGTACGGATAATCATAGGGAGCAATCGCGTTTTCAAACGTGTCCTCGATGGTTTCCAACTGTAACCGAATCCCGTTAATAGATCCTTCGTCTGTATTTAAAGCAGTAGTCTCAAAATCCGGCATATAAAATCCTATAGAGCGAACAAACCACGATTCAAATTAATTTTGATTCCTGTATTTTTGCCTGTATTGTCCACGACAGCACGTCCGTCCTTATCGATGCTGATGTTAAGTTTGATATCGTTCTTGACCTGCGGGCGTTCCGCCTTATGCAAAAAGTCATAGAGCATATCGCCCCAAGCACCTTCGAATACTTCTAGATGTTTGCCGCCCGTTAAAGTTTGATTTATCCAATTATCACCACTGCCGCCGCGCACGGCGTCAACCAACGAACGCACTGCCGTAGTGGTAGCCACGACAGCCGCAACAATAGAACCAACTGTCAACCCTACTGTGGCCAGCGCTGCCAGTTTTGCCGCACCCGGGATTTTACCAATCACAGGCGCAACACCTGGTGTTGCGCCGAGGCCGCCTGCGGGCCAGTTCGTGACAAAGACAGGTGTCACGCCGGTTGCCGCTTCTACCGCTTTGCCTTTGGCAATACCTGCAGCCGAACTTCCCATGCTGGCAATCAAGCCTTTTATGCCGCCCATACCTTTTAAAACACGGGAAACGCCCATTCCTCCTTTTGCAAGACGATAGAGACCATATAACGCGGCACCTCCGGCAATCGCAGCCATTCCGCCGGATATGCCCACTGCGACTGCCTTATTCTTCTTTGCTATTTCGCCGAGACGGCCAGTGATGGTGTTTAGCGCATTCAGCACCCAGGTCAGTGGAGCCAACAGCGGCGTAAAGATCGAAGCCATTGTTGATTTCATTGTACCGCCGAGTTTTTTGAGGGATGCGTTAAAGCCTTCGCCCCAGATCGACAGTTTCTCGGTCACGCCCAGCGCGTCTTTGGCGGCTTTTTCGATGTCGCGGAACCCTTTTTCCGCGTTGATGAACGTGTTGGCGGCGCGTCCGCCTTCCTCTCCAAATAATTTAATGAGGATCCCTAACCGTTGGCCGGTGTCTTTCATTGCGCCGAATTTTTCTTTGAGCATATCGGTGGCTTTTTCCAGCCCGATAAACTTGCCGCCCGCGAAAAAGTCCATGCCGAGCGCTTTCATCTCTTTGCGGCGAACAGCAAATGACAGCATAAAATTATTAAACGACGAACCGGCACGCTCGCCCAGCGGAGACAGCGCGCCCAGCGCCGTAATAGCATCGTTGGCGGAAATACCGAGCGCGGCGGCGGAGCTTCCCGCCATCCGCAAACCCTGAATCAGCGCGGGCAGGTTGGTTGCTGCGGCGTCATCCACGCGGGTGAGCCAATCGGAAAAGGCTTTATAGTCCGTTCCCTTGAATTTGAACATGGTGCCGATATTAGCCAGCGCGTCGCCGACAATTTCGGGCATTTCGCCGGAAAGAGCGGCGAGAGCGGTTGCCGCAAACGCCGCGCCGGAACCGCCGACCACATCCTTGATGTCCATACCTGCCTTGAGCAGAGAGTTTTGAATCCGGACGACATCCTCTGCAGAGAACGGCGCGTTGGCTGAGACAGAGATGGCCGTGCTTTCCACCTGATCCAGCATGTCCTTTAACTGCCTGGCGTTTTGGGCAGACCCGGCCAGATTCATTTTGACGGCGAGCATGGCTTCCTGCAGATCGCCCGCCGCAGCAACGCCGGGGCGGATTTTACTGATTGCGTACGATGATATGGCTATCGCTTTCAGGCCCGCTGTTATATGCCGGGACATGTCGTCAAAATCGCGCTTGACTTCTTTTGATGCATTGCCTAAACTCATAATCGAGTTACGGACACGGGCAGCGATGCCTTGCACCATATCAATTGCAGTAAACTGGAGCGCGACGGTCATGACATTAGACATATTCATTCCCTTCCTTATTGGCGCGGTAGCCGGATTCATTGCTCTTTACGGCATTGTTCGCCTTAAAGGCGTATGGATTCTCGGCGCGTTGCTTTATATCGCGGGAGCTACAGTAGCTTTTCTGACCGTGCATGTGATTTTTTATTTTTTGGTTGCCGATACACATTATGTTTATCTTCCCGGCGTTATGGGTTTTGTTATTTGGTCTGTTTTTTGCCTGCGTCTCTTTTTACAACATATCTTTTGGAACGGCCCGAACCCGACAGCAATTCATTGATAATTAAAATATACCCTGCTGCTGTAATCTCCGGCATCTCCATAATTGACTCTTCTTTAAACCCCGCTTTCAGGAGCGCCAGCACCAACTTCTTCTGATCCTTTGTTTTTCTCTCGAAAGGACTTCACGCGATTCCGCAGCCTCGCCAATCCCTGGTTGATTACAACCATGTCGTCCTCGCTTAAATCCATCAGCAGCTCTGCTGTTATTTTATCTTTTGGGATAGAACCGAGACTGATAATCTGCCTAGCTAAAACAGCAAGCCCCAAATATGCTTCATTAGTCTGGGCCCGTTCATCTTCCAGCGCATTGATGGAATCCCCGACTTTTTGCGGACGGAGTTCAACTTCGCGATGTATCTTGCCCTCGTATTCAATGCCATCCGGCAATTTAAATTTTTCTGTGATCATGTGCAGCTCCTTTCAGTCGCTTGTGAAGGGTGAAAGGCGAAGGGTGAAAAGAAAATCCCTTCACTATTCACTTTTCACAGTTCACTATTTGCGCGTTTTGGCCGAAAACTCGATGGTGCGCGTTGATTCATTTTCGCCGTCGTGTTTGACCGCGCCGATTTTTGTTACATAAACACCGCCGTATTTAATTCGTGTGCCGTTTTGGTAATCGATTGTGATTGTCCCGCCTTTAACCTGCGTGAAATCGAACTCAGGCGCGTCTTTTGGCAAAACGTAATCCACATTAACACCGTGACGCGGTTGCGCTGTTATATGACCGGTACCATTCATAAGGTTGACGGGTTTGTGCAAGTCAAACTCTTTTTCTTCAACCGCTTTAAAATCAGTAATGCTCTGTCCGTTTATCTCCAGTAATACCTGGCTGACAAATTCTTCTGACATTTTTAATCCTCCTTTTAAATTAATCTTCTAAACTTCTAATCTTCCAATCCTCTTTTAAAGGAGGAGATCTATCCGACCGGCAAACACATGCAGGCCATTGACCACGTCCACCGGAATTTTTGCATTAAGTCTGTTAGTATCCTCGATGTCGCGTTCCACAATAACGCCGTCAGCGTTTGCAGTAACCTCTTCGACAATCTCCAGCGCCTCAAGCTGAAAAAGAACATCGAGAAGCTGATCGCGCACTTTATCCGGAGTTTTGCTGGAGAGTTTTTCGCGCGGGAAACGAAGCGCCACGCGTTCACGGCAGGATTTACGTACATAATCCAGCGTGCGGATTGTTGTAATATCCAGCAGGGCAATATCGTCAACGCCCTGAGCGTTATGCACATAGGTACTGACGGCGCGTACAATCTGGACGACTTCGCCGGGCCCGACTTCCAGAGGCGTGGCACCGTTGCCCAGGCAGCTTTCCTGCTCGCTGCGTGACAGCCGGTCGCTGATGGCCGGAGCGGCAATGCCTGTTAACTCCAGAGTATTGAGTGGACGCGCCGGATCTTCCTCTGAAGCGATGACCGCAGCCAGCGCCGCGCCGATTTCGTATGCCGGGCTTTTCGTGCCGCGCAAATACGCGCAGAGAATACGTCCGGAATTAATCGTAGATGTTAATGTCGTACAATCGGCCAGCACGCCGTCATAACCGAATACGCCTATCGCCGGACGCTGCTCCATCGGGCCGCTGACACTATCGAGATGAGTTTTAAACGCCGCGTAAGAAGTGGCATCGTAGAACGGCACTGCAATAATATTGTAGTCACCTGAGAATACCGCAGCCAGCGCAGTGGCCAGCGTCGGATCGACAGATCCGGGAGTGGTCGCCGTAAACGTACCGGTAACACTGGTCGCCGTAATTTCCACCGCAAAATCAATCTGGTTAGCCACTGTGCCTTTGTTTTTGGCTGTGAAGGTCAATGTCGCTGTATCGATGGCAACGGTAAACGGCAGAGCCGGATCATTATCCAGCGCAGCTTTCAGCGCGGTGGCAATGGCCGACGCCGCATCGGTGCTAGCAATTCCTATCTGATAACGGACGTTACCGACCCATAAGGTTAATGTTCCGCTGCCGGTTGCCGGGCCGCCGATGGCCAGCGTATGAACGCGCGCGACCGGCGTGGATGCGGAATCGTCAAGAGCGCAAACAGTCAAATCCAGATACGGATTAGCTTTGATTGCGGCGCGCACCATCAGGTGAGCGATTGATCCGGCACCGAAGTATGTTGCCGCCTCAGCATCGGAAAAGACAGCCTGGGCGATTGCCTGTGCGACAGTGCCGGTTGATAGCCGCTGGCCGATGATCAGCATTTTCTGCTTATTGTTCGGCAGCGTCCGAACGGCCAACTGTGTGTTAAATTCAAAATACTTTCCCGGCTTGCGAATGGAGCTGGGAATTGAAGCGAAAGAAATATTTTTCGACCCCATTATTTTCTACCTCCTTTTTAAAGGTGAAAGGTGAATTGTGAAGAGTGAATCATTGCTCTTTCACTTTTCTCTCTTCACGTTTCACAGTTTTTTTATTTTGTGTTTCAATCAACGAACCTTCCGCAATCAGTCTGCGGTAATATGTTGTATCGGGCACGTCTACCGCTTCCTCCGTGATATATTCGCGCGGCTTTCCTTCTTTGGGGCAGCGTGTGCCCGGTTTTGCTTGAACTAACATGTTTCAAATCCCCCTTTCACTATTCACCATTCACGTTTCACGTCTGTGACAGTGTTACCGTATCGCTGGCATCAGCGACTTTATCGTCCGCCGGATCCTGTAAATAATAATTAAGGCCGACTCGCAGCAGATCTGTGATCGCTTCGTCGGAAAGCACATCGATTATAAAGCCGGTTTCAAATTCAATTTGAAATACTATCTTTCCTTCGTCCGCTTCTTTTTCTTCCGTGATATTGTCCAGTCGTTTCGGTTTGAGCGCATCAATTTTCAGGCCGAGCTTGTTATTGATTAACAAAGCCAGCATCGCCAGCAAAACGGGATACACGCCTTTGCGCCGGTCGGCTTCACTGCGGAGGTTCTGAAAAGTCGCGATAACAAATACCTGCGTTTTTAATTTGAATTGCGAAGATGTGACATGGGTAAATTCACCGCCACCGACAATGACATTAACCACCGGCAGTTTAAGATTAACCGCGCTGTGTGCTTTATCAATGCTGACGCGGCTAACATCGGTTAGCTTATCGTTCAGTCTCTTGACAATGTTTTCTTCAATGTCTGTCAACATCGATTAGAACCCCTTCATTTTGTCCATCTTAAATATCCGATCGGAAACCGTCTTATTGCTTTCGGCACAGTCCGTTGTGGAAGCAGCAGGCGGCGGATCCACGCCGAGCGATAGAAGCCCGCGCGAAATATCCTTAAGGCGCGCAACCGCTTTGTCATAAGCCTTCTCTATTTTTTCCGGCACAGTGCGCCGCTTATAGAGATAATATATGGAGATCTCGACGGAGAGAGCTTTGACGACAGCGGGCACGGTAACAAACGGCACGGAATATTTCACAGCGCAGTATCCGTCGATCTCCGCGTCCGCCGAGGCAATCGCCTGCATAACATTAGCTGTGATAATTTCTCCGATATTGTCGTCATCGGTTAATTGGATGATTAAATCTTCAGGCAATGCCTTTTTAATGTCAGCCAGTGTGCAATACATTTCAATCCTCACCTTCCGCACATCACGCAATCTTGGTAAGATTGCGCACAATGTAGATATAGTCGCCGGTTGCTTTTTTATTTTCAGGGCCGTGCGTTATCTGGACGGTTACCTTTTTGCGCTCTCTTTCCAGATTGGTATCAATGATGGCGTTTTGCGCATCGGTAATTGTCAGATCGTGCGTGGATGCCGATGGCGTAAAACTTGACCAGTCCAGAATCTGGCTTCCGGAGTCAACATCGTCAATCCGATACTGCGCCGCAGTCGGGACGACGGCGACGTTATCTTCGTCTTTAAATGTCAGCCTCAGCGTCAATGTTGTTTTCTCGTTAATAAGTTCCATTTCACCCTCACCCGTACCCTCTCCCATCAGGGGAGAGGGTCAAGATGGAAATAATTATGAAAGCGTTATAGCCAGGTCGATTGTCCAAACCTGCCCGCTGGTTTTTGTTCCCTGATCGGATACTTTCCGATTCATATTTTTGCTCGAATCGCTGTTGCCGTTAGCGACAGTGAATTCCTTCCACGCATGATTGCCATGATCACCGTCGACCACGCCGCGCCACGTTACCGTCTGGCTAGACCGTGAAGGATAAGTAGAAGCCATTTCCGCATAATATTTATTCGTCACGGCCTGGAGACCGGTTTGTGCGGCAGCCGCTGCCGTATCGCTGTCACCGATGCCGATATAGGCGTTGGCGTTGGAAAACGCTGTCCCACCCGCACCGATAATCAAATCCCACATTTCGGCAATGCCTTCATTCAGCAGCACATTTTGTTTAAAAGTGCTGACTGCGTATGGCGTGCCTGCCAAATATGCCGCATGATCTGCATATTTGTGGATTGTCCAGAGTTTGGTAAATACGCCGCTGTCGTTGATCTTCCGAATCTTTTTCAATAACCTTGATAATGCTGCCGTGAACGCTCTTAACTTTTTCATAAAATCCTCCTTAAATTTTTGTAAAAGTGATTGCCCCTTTTTTAGGTGTAAAATATATTTGCCCGCGCCTGGGCGTGAACGTAATATCCACCCGCTTCGCGTTTTGCCTGTAATTGATAACAACATCCGCGCCGATGCCACTGTCGGAAAGCGAAATCAGTGTGCCTATAAAACTGACAACATCCGCGCCGATGCCGGAATCTGGAATGGTAAGCGAGACAGTTATTGACGGTGTAGTATCATCGCCGGAGCCGGTGTCGTTGATAGCGATTAAAGCGGAAACAAGGCTAATGAAATCCGCGCCCGCGCCGGAATCGGTGAGATTTAGCGACACGTTGATGGCTGCGGAATCTGCGCCTGTGCCGGTGTCGGTAATATTCAGCGCGGCAAGAAGTTGTGTTATGGCATCACTGCCCACACCGCTTTCGATCACTGTAACAAGTGCGTTGAGCCGTGCGATAATGTCGTTACCCGCGCCGCTATCAGCCAATGATAATAATGCAGAAATTGAACTGATGATTTCCGTGCCTGCAGCGCTATCAATAATAGATAGAGAAACATTGATACTTGCGGTATCAGAGCCGAGGCCCGTGTCGTTGATAGACAACAGCGCCGCAATTAGAGAAAGTGCATCAGAACCGAGGCCGGAATCCGGGACGTTAAGCGAAACGTTAACAGCCGGTGCGTCGCTGCCGGAACCGCTGTCGGAAATCGCCAGGGAAACTTTAACCGCCGCATTATCTAAACCGGAACCCGCATCCGGGAGAGTAAGTGACACATTAATAGCCGGTGCGTTATCTGAGCCTGCGCCAGTGTCGGATATCGTAAGTAAAGCCGATACAAACGCGACAATATCACTGCCCGCACCGGTATCAGATACGGCCAGAGAAACATTAACCGCGACGGAATCGGAACCCGCACCGGTATCCGTTAACAGCATCAGCTTGGCAATAAGGTTGACCGTATCAGTGCCGAGGCCGGAATCGGGAATGTTCAGCGATACATTAACGGCAGGTGAGTCGCTGCCTGTGCCGCTGTCAGCTAAAGTCAAAGAGACTTTGATTGTTGCGGTGTCCGAACCTGTGCCGGTCTCCGGTAGCGATATGGCAACATTGATACCGGAGATGATATCCGCGCCCGCGCCGGTTTCGGCCAGAGAGATTAATCTATTGACAACATCGATAATATCCGCACCCGATCCGGAATCGGAAATATTAAGCGATACATTTATGCCGGAAATAATATCAGCGCCTGCGCCGCTTTCCGCCAGCGCAAGCAAAACCAATAAAGGATTGATAACATCAGCGCCTGCGCCAGTATCCGTTATCGGCAATCGCGCGGCTATACCGCCGCCGAGATTATCCGCGCCCGCGCCCGTGTCACTGAGCGCTAAGCCGACGCTGATCTGTAAAGAATCGCTACCCGAACCGGTATCGGTGATTGATTTTATTGCTATTCTAATGCCATTATTCGCTGAACTCGCAGCGGACAAACCAGCATCGTTGATTGCCTTAACCGTGTAGGAATAAGTTGTACCTGCTACTGCTGTGGTATCGTCATACGTTGCCGTACCATGAGCAACAACACCAGAAATATCTACTGTATCACGGTAAACTCTATGACCGCCTGTCTCACCAGTTCCTGCTGTCCATGTGATTGTGACTTTATCAGTTAAATTGTCGGTGGCTGATACAGAGGTCGGAGCGTCTGGAACGGTGACACCTGTGGCGTAAAGACTAGCATCTCTATTATATGTAAAAGCATAAGTGTGCGATCCTTGACCAAAAGTATCTTCGGCTATCGAATATCTATCTCCTATCGTATTGTTCGCGGTGCTTTCAAGTGTTCCTCCCGACCAATACATCCCCAAGAAATCCCCGGTGGATACGTCGCAATTTTTACCAGTAAATGTCTGTTTTGAACCAGAGGTCACATTTCCTATTGTTTCATAATCCCTATCGTCGTAAGAGTTGCCAGAACCAGAGAATGTACCTATAATAGTGCCTGATAAAGTACTTGCAGCCCATATTTCAAAAGACGTAAGAACCCCACTGTTGTTTGCAGGATTTGCCGTGTATATTATTGTACTACCGTATGTTATGCTGGCATCTCTATTGGTTGCTCCAGGACCTATGTCAATAGCAGAATAAGCCATTACTTCACCTTATACTTGCCAATAGTTTTCACGTTGGCAAAATCAACATCTTTTAAAGTCTGTAATCTTTGCTTTACTTTATCCACTTTATTCATTTCACTTTTCATATAATCACTTCTACTATTTTCAGGAATTAGACTAAATCCCTCATACATAGCTTTTCGTGATAAATAATTAATATTCTGGTTAACAACCTGACTATATGGATTCCCTTTTTCATCTTTTTTCTGACAATGTAAATCATCCATGAGATAATTCCATTGAGTAATTCCTAATGCCCATTCAAAGCACCAAAGAATTTCCTCCTCAGTAACATCATGCTCAAACTGAATTGAATGCGTGCAAAAGGGATTTAATTGCTGAACAGTTGGCAATTCTGATATCCATTTCTCATATGCAATTTGCTCTTCACCTTTTTTATAAGTTTCAAAGGACTCCATAACAGTCTTTCCTTCTCTGCTCGCTGCTATCTCGACATCCAATTCTTTCTGTCGAGGGTATCCTTCAGAGGGAATCACAGGTACAGTGACATAATGCTCAGCGATATATTTATCATCACCTTTTTCAAGATACAATTCGGCATCAACATTAATCATGCCCATGTTTGTATATTTATCATCACCGATGTTTATAATTATGAAATACATCTCTATTCCTTTTCGGTCTCACCATAAAAACCCTCTGCCTCTGCGCGAAGCAGAGGATTTCAAGTTGAGATCAAATCAACGGTTAGGTTGCGTAGGTATCTTTAAACAGATATCCCAGGTCGGCGTGCACCTGCACGATATCGGTTTCTTCCGCTACTTCGTAAACGTCCTGATGCTCTGCCGGTTCTCTCCATGTCGTTACGCGGCGAGGCTGGCCGTCTTCATACGCGATGCGCGCCTGCAATCCGGCAGTGGCAACCTTGAGACCGAGTTTTGGAGCGCGGAAGAATAGGAAGCCCATACCTTTGCCTGTGTTTACTTCCCAAATGTTCGCGCCGGTGAACTCCGTGCCCTGTTTGGTTTCTTTGGCCGAGTTTTTTACGGCTTTGCCGATCAACACTTCATCAAGTTCCAGCATCGCTGCGAGCAGCTCTCTCGTCATAACACCGCGCTGGGTATATTTGATCTTGTCGAGGATTGCCTCGCATTCGCAAAGCGCCAGATATGTTGCATCGTCGAGCACCAGCACGTTGGGAACTTTGCCGGTTTTACCTTTAACGGCTTTCTTGCCTTTGGTGATATCGGCAATGAAGGTGTTTGTCGCGCCTGCGGGAAACCAGAGGCCTTCGGCATCTTCTCCGCCTGCTGCACCGTCTACCCAGGTGCCTGTTGTGATCATCGAACCGACGCGTATTTCCTTTTTCAAATCGACCTTATCTGCAGCGTATTCGATTGCGTCTTCATCTGGTTTAAGAGGCGGCGCTGTCGCCAGTTTGGAAAACCTGCGGTCTTCGTCGGTGACTTCTTTGGCGAAGGCGAACTCTTTGGTAGCCACGGAGACTTCGTCAATTTTGTAACCACCGCGCGCGGCTCTTGTACCTGCAGCGCGAATAGCGGCTTCATCCCGGAACCAGTCGCCTTTGTTGTACACGGTTATTTTTGCCTTTGGGTCTGCGCCGTCCAGTATCGGGAAAACGCGGTCGGCAATGTATTCCGCGTTCTTGAACGCGATGGATATATTCTGCAACGGCCCTGATACGAGCAGTTCTTTTACGTTTGGAGCCATGTTGTGTTTCCTCCTTTTTAAAAAAGTGAATGGTGAAGGGTGAAGAGTG